>NZ_JAUBPW010000045.1:0-56923 GCF_036700965.1 Microcoleus sp. Pol8_D6
TTTGCACTTTACCCTCGCTCTCGCGAGCGCATAACCCAGGCTACGTCAAGTGCCATCGATATATTCAGCAAGCCCTAAGCTATGTGTTGAGTTTCGTGCATGTTGGTATCTACTGGAACAATCACCATCACCTATTTCAGGCAGTCCGACAAGTGAATGGTTCAACTTTGTGGGCAAACCTACATTTGTTGTTCTGGTTATCATTATTTCCCTTTGTCACCGCATGGATGGGTGAAAATCACTTTGCTGCGTTGCCTGTGGCGCTTTATGGTGTGGTTCTATTGTTGGCTGCGATCGCCTACTTCACTCTGACCCGCACACTTATTTTTCACCACGGTCAAGGTTCCACACTTGCGAACGCTCTTGGTCGGGATTTTAAAGGCAAGTTATCGGTATTGATTTATGCAGTTACCATTCCACTTGCTTTTGCAACCCCTTGGCTTGCATGTGCATTATACGTTCTGGTTGCAGTCCTGTGGCTCATTCCCGATCGCCGTATTGAAAAGACGTTGAACTCATAAATGGTATTTGCTGGCACGGGCTGAATTTTCAGCACAAGGATGAAAGGAATCGATCGCTATGAAAATTTTTTCTGATCACCCGCAAGAACGAAATCTGGACGAAGTGTTCGAGTCCGATCAATCGCGGTCAGACCTTCCTCGTAGGCGACGGCGATCGCTCTGGATCACCTCTAGTATCCTCGTCACAGGTGCGATCGCCATCGGCATCGTCACTGCGGCTTTCCAGTTTGGGCTGCCCTGGTGGATGCAGGCAGGAGACCACAATCATGTGTACTAAAGCGATATCGGTTCTCTGCGTTACCAGGTTCACCTTCCGCCTCAGTTTGATGGCACAATCAAACTGCCAGTGATCATGGCGATTCACAGCTGCGGAATGACGGGTTACGGATGGAACTCAATGAAGTCCACAACGCAGTTCAACCGCTTGGCTGACAGCGAAGGCTTCATCGTTGTCTACCCGACACAACGGATGTTTCGCAACATGATCAATTGCTGGAACTCGACTGACCCACGAGAGCAGCACCGCTACAGCGGAGAACCGGCGCTTCTCGCTGGCGTTGCCCAACAGGTGGTCGAGGCGTACAATGCAAATCTAGCACAAGTACATGTCGCCGGTGCCTCATCGGGTGCGGGTGCTGCCGTTATTCTCGCCGTGACCTACCCCGATGTCTTCGCAACGGTGACATCGGTTGCAGGGGGCGAGTACGGACTGAACCAGGTGAACCCGGACAACCCTAATTCCACGCCACCAGACTACACTGCACGTCAGGCGTGGTCGCAGATGGGCGATCGGGCGCGGCAGGTGCCACTACTCGTCATCCAAGGTGAGGAGGATGCCGTCGTTCCGCCCCTCGTTGCCACTCGGCTGGTTGCACACTGGACTGCGGTAAGTGATTTTGTTGATGACGATCTGCTTAACGACAGCCTGAACCTACTCAAAAAGACGACAACGGTGCCTTCAGAACAGGGCAAGCATTCGTACACCCACACTACCATCACTGCGCCGGACGGTTCATCTCTCATTGAGTCGTATCTCGTCCAGGATATGGGACATATCTGGCCGGAACCTGCTGGAGACGGCATTTATATCGATCATGCCGGTCCCGATGCCAGTGCCATTATCTGGAATTTTGCCAAGCGCCATCCGAAGTCGTAGTCAGTCGGGGCAACGTTTTGAAAGGAGTTCATCATCATGTCTCAAGGTTCTTCTAACCACCCGCCGGACTTAGGAAAGACTGCTGTATCCTCATCCCAACCCAACAAGGTTCCCCGTCCAGGCTTGCCTGAATGCATTGTTGGTCTTGTCGTCCTTTTCGTAGTTGGGTTTGTGAGCCGCCCACAACTCTCGCGACTCGGACTCGATCCCGTAGTTTCCGGACTGATCTTCACTGCCCTGTCTGGTATCGCTGGCATCGCCGGGTTTGCAGCCGCTGTGTTGCTCCGCATCCGTTCCCTCAGACCCTTCGGCGTTCGTCGAACCTCCCGGCGGTGGCTCCTGATCGGAGTCGGAGTCGGACTGGTCGCCTTCGTCCTCAAAGGACTGGCGGTTCTGGTCTGGATTCAGATCACTGGGAACACCGAAAACATCCAGGGTGTGTACGCCCAGGGTGGCAGTGGCGGAGCGCTATCCCTGGTTCTGGCTACGGTGTTTTTTGGTTTTCTCACACCCCTTGGCGAGGAGTTGCTCTTCCGAGGTGTGATCACTACTGTTCTGCTCCGCTACAGTCGTCCGGCGATCGCAGTCGTGGGCAGCACCTTGATCTTCGCCCTCGCTCACGGCATCAATATCGTCTTTCCTGCGGCGGTGGTAGCAGGTCTTGCCACTGCCGAAATCTACCGCCGTAGTGGATCAGTCTGGACTGCTGTTGTCGTTCACGTCGTTTTCAACTTGCCCACAATTCCGGTGATGATAGCTGCTGGCATGGGCTGATAGGACGGATCATCTGGAGATTAAGCCAATGGCAATTTTGAAACAATTCGGCATTTTATTTGTATTGGGTAGTGTGGGAATTGTGATGTCTACGATCGCGTCTATTCCTTTAGTCGAGCAACAGTTAGCGAAACTGTCTCCAGAAACACTGGAAAAAGTGCCTCCATTGTGGATTTTAATGCTTCTGCAAGGACTACAGTATTCAATTCTACTGGCAATCAGCATTCTAATCGGAATTGGTTGTGCCTATCGTGTTGGATTACGCTCCCATTTGATTGATCATTGGGTGTTTCACATCGCTAAGTCTCCATCTTTTGCCGTTGAGATGCAATGGAGCTTGGGTGTAGGTGTAGCGGCGACGATCGTTCTCTTGTTGCTCGATCGGTTGATGCAACCTGTCCTACCTGAAGCGCTACAGGCATCCAATAACACAGAACCAAATTGGCTGAGTTCACTTACAGCAATGCTTTATGGCGGCATCACTGAGGAAATTTTGATGCGCTGGGGTTTAATGTCGCTGCTTGTTTGGATTGCGTGGAAAGGTCTAAAACAAGGCGTTACGTTGCCAGGTCAAGGGATTTACCAGGGTGTGATCGTTCTAGCCGCGTTGGTATTTGGACTACTACACCTACCCGCAACTGCCGCGATCGTTTCCCTCACTCCAGTTGTGATTATTCGGGCGTTGTTACTGAATGGAATTGTGGGGATTGCGTTTGGCTGGCTCTTTTGGAAATATTCGCTAGAAGCGGCAATGTTAGCCCATATCAGCTTTCATGCCTTTTCCTTTGCTCTTAGTCTTTTGCTGGCAAGATTTGTCTAAGTTTTTTTCTAAAGTGATTTCACGATTGCTTCACCCTAAACCGATCCACTAGCTATATCACGGGACAACCCTTAGCGATCGATGGTGGATATACAGCGAGTTGATTGAAACAGTTCTATCTAGAACATAAAACTATAGCCCTCTACACACAAGGATATTGCAATGCGTAGACTCGTAAG
This sequence comes from Microcoleus sp. Pol8_D6, assembly GCF_036700965.1. NCBI lineage: Bacteria > Bacillati > Cyanobacteriota > Cyanophyceae > Oscillatoriales > Microcoleaceae > Microcoleus > Microcoleus sp. Pol8_D6. The sequence continues at coordinate 3,451 of NZ_JAUBPW010000045.1, forward strand.
TTCACCAGATGCCGTTGGCAACCTCACCTTTCAAGACACTGAAGTTCCTACTCCGAATGCTAACGAGTGCTTGATTCGCGTCAAGGCATTTTCGATGAATCGGGGCGAACTGAAGCGATCGCAAAATGATCCACGGGGCACTCCAATTGGCTGGGATATCGTTGGCGTTGTTGAACAAACAGCGCAAGACGGCAGTGGTCCACCCACAGGGACAGAAATTGTTGCCCTCTCCATCCGCTCGGAGGGCTGGGCAGAATATGTAGCAATTTCGACTCGCTTTCTAGCTATCATTCCCCAGGGCTTATCACATACCGATGCCGCTACACTGCCCGTCGCAGGGTTAACAGCACTGTATGCAGTGGAAAAGGGATCTCGTTTACTAGGAAGTCGGGTGCTGATCACAGGGGCAACAGGGGGAGTGGGACTCTTCGCCATGCAGCTTGCTCGGATGATGGGAGCCAGCGTCGTTGCCCAAATTCGTCAGCCAGCGCAAGAAGCATTTGTGCGAGATTACGGCGCGGATGAAGTGGTGGTGACCGAGACTGGGCAAGAAGCCGAGCAGTTCGCGCCTTATCGACTGATTGTCGATGGAGTAGGAGGTGAATTGGTCGGGAAGCTAACTGCGTTTTTGGCTCAAGGAGGCACCTGCGTTTGTTATGGCAGTAGCAGCGGCAACGAGATGAAGCTGTCCCTGGCAGACTTCTATTTCGAGAATGGAGGACAGCGCACGCTTTACGGGTTCACGCTGTACACCGAAGTAGAGCTAGAAAGTGCTAGTTCTGGGCTGGCTCGTCTGCTGAGGTTGGTTGAGCAGGGGCGGCTCAAAACGCACATCGATCGAGCAGTTTCATGGCGTGAAGCAGGCGTAACAGCGGCTGATTTGATCGGGCGCAGATTTTCAGGTAAGGCTGTGCTGCATGTGGACTAATTGTTGTTCATCGGCTGAGTTATGTCAGCCACACAGGAATAGATTATCGCTGAGCTTTATTTGCAAAAAATGAAACGATTTACCTTGTTTACTTTCCTGTATCTCGCGCTGGGAGTTTGTCTGACAGCGATCGCGCGGCGTAGGGCGTAAGTCCTGCTATAGAAAGTGCCATAAAACTTTTGCGCTAATTCTATCAACAGTCAAAACTTTTTGGCTCACCAACAAACCCATGCTATTGTTGTTTATCATGCACTCAACTTTTGTCGTAAGCAGGTGGTCGATACTCGAATAATTCTTGCTCTGCCGCCGCAAATTTAGACCCATCCCTCCCAGAAGCAGGCCGAGCAAAGGACGCTTTATTCCGAATCCCCTGGATATCTTCAGAAGAACGCTCAGACGACAGCACAAACTGAGTTCTCTGATAACGCAGATCGGCCAATTCAATTTTACCAGGTCGTCCTTCACAATAAGCTCGTTCAGCACAGCGTTTAACTGCGAGCGCAATTTCAGCACTCGTTGCTCCCGCATAATCAGATAGTAGCGAATACCACTGCCTGTCGCTCCAAAGATTCTCTTTTCCTTCCCCAAACTGCTCTGGGAAATACTTAGCTAAGTGCAAATTGAAAATCTCATAGCGAGCGCCGCTGTGTGGCAAATCCACAAACCAGATTCCGCCGTCGTCAAATCTGCGGATAAGTTCAGCCGGCAGCATTTCTAAGCGGTTAACAGTAGCTAACATTAACACGGGGCTTTCATGCTCCTGCATCCATGTGAGCAATTTCTGCGACAGCCGCCTAGCTACACCGCCATCAGCATTTGATTCCCAGCCAGAAAAACCCTTGTCAAAATCGTCAAAGAACAGCACGCAGCCGCCCAAATTATCGGCTGTATCCAGCATTTTGTTGAGAGCGCGATCTGGATTAGAGGAACCTAGAATATTGCCCCAACTTGCTGCTAAAAGCGCATAACCTAGCTTCTTAGCAGCTAGCTTTGCACTCAAACTTTTGCCCGTCCCCGGCGGCCCCCACAGCAGCATTCCTTTGGGAGGTCTGAGGTGATATTTCTTGGCATCAGCTTCTGACAGCTTTACGACTTCGCTCAAATAAGCGTCTAATAAATCTAAACCGCCAGCATGAGGCACGTCTGGAGAAGCAATGAACTCCAACCCCTGGTCTCGAAGTTGCGATATTTTATGCTCCAATACCAACTGTGCGATTTGGACAACTGAAGCGGTCACAGAGAGCGATCGATCTAACACCAATTCAATTTCAGCAGTTGGCAGCCCTAGACTAGAAACAGCCAGCCGTTTTTTAGCAGCTACCGCATCTGAACCAAAATCAAGGGAGCAATTGCGATCGCAAAAATTATCTACAAGAACTTCGACTTCAAAACGATCGGGTAACGGACATTTGAGTAGAGGAATTAATGGACTTAGCTTTGATGGCAATTGGATGTACTCGCCCAGCAGTACCCAATATTGGTTGGCCCAACGCCCTTTCAGCTCAAAGAATGCGTTAGCCAATTGAGAATAACGGCGGATAAGAGGCTGTTCGGTACTGTCTGATTCCAAAATATCCTCTAACAAAAAGATACCGGGACAGTCATTTTCCAGCAGAAATTGCAGCACATCACTCTCGACAGATAGCTCAGTTTTGCATAAGACGTATTCACTATTATCCATCTGATGAAAAGGATCTGAAACGGTTGTCATATCAGAATGACCACCTAAATTCGGGAGATGTTTATCCAAACACCGCACCTGTTGAAGAGTTGCATAGCCAGGATTCCAATAATAAACAGGTAAACAACACTCACTGGCGTACTGATGAAATGATGACAATATTTTTTGGCGATCTGCACTGTAATATTCGAGGGCAAATATTTGAGTTTGAGTCGCTCTTAAATTAGACCAAGCAGTGAAAAATTTCATGAGGTTATACATCTAAATAGAGGATATTTAACATAAAAGTTAAACTAACATAATTAAAATTTAGCTTCCTGCTAATGAGCGAAATACTCCCCCTCTACTGGAGGGGGTAATTGTGCCTAACGGCACTCATTAATTGATGTTATGCAAGTTAAATTGTCAATCATGGTCACAAGTAAAAAGCAAACCGCAGCCACTCCCACTCGCTCTCAGTCACCAGTGCCTGCTAAATCTAAGCCACCTGAAAAACAGAACAGTCAAACTGTCGGCAGTAACAATGGAGCAAAATCAAAACCTCAACCTAACCTCAGCTCCGAGCAACTTGCTGGCGAGCTAGTCAAACAGATTCGCAATACAATTCATAAGAAGTACGGCGTGACAATTCAGCGTCGCGATAGCCGTATTTCGACAAAGGTTGGCCACGCAATTCGCGAAAAACTGGGATTGGATATTCAAGCTCAGTTGAACAAGCGCAACGGCAATGGCAATGGTAAAAAGTTCGACTGGCAAGAGTGGAACAATACTGTGTTTCCCAAGCTAGTTGGCCGGCCCGATGAACTCAAGTATGATGTCGAAGTTGTTGCCTTAGCGATGAGCCACCTTTACGATACAATTGCTGACAACCCGCAAGCTGCCATTGCCGATTTAATGGAGTTCAATGCTCAAAGCTTAAAGCGTCGCAACGAGTTAGCTAAATCCTCAGAAGAAGATACTGAAGAACTCGATGACGACGAGCTCGATGATGAAGATGATGAAATTGATGACATACTCGATGAAATTGATGAGGATGACGAAGACGAGGAAGGCGATGAGGATGAGGATGATGACGAGGAGGAGGATGATTTTAGTTTAGACGAAGAGGAAGAATTTGAGGAAGACGACGAATAATTGCTAAAGTTTGATTAGAAAGCTCTGCTGAAAAAGCAGAGCATTTTTTTGCCTCTATCGAGGCCTTTTCCACGAATCGCGATTCAGGGTAATGATTGTCGCCACCGTCCGAATCAGGACGCTCTGGGAAGCAGACCCAACAAATTTACAATCAAAGAAGTTTTGACCTTGATTGTGAATTTAATTTTACCCACTCACCCACCACTATTTTTTTTGAATTAATTGTAATTAGCAGACTGCCGTCGCTTTAGTTGTGAAAAAAAACACGCTTGAGGGTTAATCATGGCTAATCGCAAATCCGCTCCAACTCCGATGCAAAAGCAATTTGCAGAAACTCTTGAAGAACAGCGCTTCGAGATGTTTTTGCACGTTGCCCGCGAGTTAACGGGACGTGCCAAACAACGACAGTTGCAGAAAGGTAAAGCTCTTGACTGGGAAGCGTTCAATACTTGGTTTAACAAGCAATATGAAGGCTACTCGGCTGACGAGATGCTTGAAGAAATCTTGAGCAACGTTTACTGGCTTTCATCTGAGCAAGCAGTGATTGACTTGCACTTCCGTTATATCGAATCGGCAGTCAAAGCTTCTCATAAGAAAAAGGCAACTGACGATAATGAAGAGATTGATGATTTTATCAAGTAATCAATGACGACCCCCGATAAAGGGGATAAAATCCTGCTCCAAGCAGGATTTGTTTTGCCCGCCCACCCACCGCACCAGTTCCGTTTGCCATACTTGCGCTCGCATTCTCAGAAGGCTTTAGTAAGGTTTTGATATTAGACGCGAGCGCGTTTAAGAGATGTTCCACTTGCAAATTATAATCATGTACGAACATATTCAGCATTTTCTCACCCTCACAATTGAAACTGTGGTAATTTTTGGTTACGGTGGCTTAATTGTTCACTATATCGCTACGCTGTTAGCATCGAAGCGAATGAATCCTTCTGAAAAACTCTCAGCAGAACTTGCCCCAGATTTTGTGCCTCTTCTCAATGAAATTGCTTCCTTTCCTGCTGTTACCGAATCGGCAGCAACTCCAGAACCCACAGAAGAACAGCGCCTCACCTCTTCGCTACAACTTAAAGCCGAATTTGCTTCTAATATTCAACTCGATACCGACACATTTAATCTACCCTTCATTCAAGTCGATAGCCTGACTCTTCGACAATGCCGCACCGTTATTCGAGCGCTCAATTCCACTCTCCCACGAATTGAGCATATTCGCCTGAAACTAAACAAAAAAGATGTGCCAGCAGATTCGTTAAAATTTCAAATCAAGAAGCATTTTAAGCATCGACCGCAGCAAGTTGTCTCCCTAATTGAGCAAATTTTGAAAGTTAGTTAGCAGGCTCGGGGAATCAACAAGCCAATTAGTCCTTTATTTCAAAAAAACTTATGGTAACGAGTTGATATAAAGTTTTTTTGAATGAACCCTCCTTTTCCTGACCAAGCTATTAGTTACTTTCTTCAGCGCCAAGGGGAATCAGACCCTTGCCAATTTGTTTGCTCAACTCGTTGAGACTCAATCCCCGTTCCATTGCGACCGCACGAATTCTCTCCATCCTACCGACGTTACCTGGATATAAGCTAGATAGCAGCATATCTGCCTGCCGCGAAAATTTGTTGCGCTGTTAATTGCAAGCCGGGAAAGATTGAGGAAATAAGCAGATCGTCATTTTGAAACAACTGTTTTTGATACTCGTCTTCTCGCAGCGTACAAATAGTAACTGTCGGTTGTTTGGGTTTGCCAATATATTCTCTGCCACCAATGCCCAGATAGTCAACAATCCAATACTCAGGCACTCCTAGTATGGCGTAATCTTCAACTTTGCGAGCGTAATCGTTCTGCCAGTTGGTGCTAACGACTTCAGCAATCAGTTTAATAGAAGAACCTGATGTAATTACAGGTTCTTGTTGCCACAAAGGTTCATTAATTAGTCGAGTTTGGTCTAATACAAGCACATCGGGGCGAAAGGCTGTTGCTGTTCCTAATAGTTTGATGAGACAGCGAGGGGGGATAAGGTAGGGTAGATCCAGGCGGTCAATTTCTACATTCAGTTTTCGTCCCAGAAAACCGGATACTTGTTCGTGCGGCCCTGTTGGTTCCATTTCGGTTAATTCACCATCAATCAGTTCGTAGCAATCGCTGTCGCCGTAGTTTGTAATAAATTCATCAACAGTTATAAGTTTTGGAGGTGATTGAACCATTGTGTTTTTTCCTGATAAATTTACACGGCACAAAACCGTAATTTTTAACAAGTTTTTACCGATAAAAAGCCCGTCATTACTATCAATAAAACTTCTAGTAACGAGTTGATAGAAAAAATTTTTTATCTAACCTCCCTTTCCATATCTGGCGATTAGTTACTTTTTTCACCATTGCCAAGGGGAATTAGACCCCTGCCAATCTGTTCTATCAACTCGTTGAGGCTCAATCCGCGTTCAATGGCGATCGCGCGAATTCCCTCCCATCCCACCGACGTTACCTGGATATTTCTTTGCTTCTTGGGTTCTTCATAGCGGGGTTGTCCCCCAGAGCGGTTGAGGTTGGCTAGTGAGTTCGGATGGGGGTGAATTCCTTTCCTGGGTGACATAGCGTCGATAGCATTTCCTTTTTTTTACTATTTTCGCATTTTCTGGAGGCTTCTCGACGATAACTATGTTAGTGTTGAATAGTTCAAGAAAATTCCTGCCCGCGCTGACTCCCCTACTCCGGTTGCGGTCGAGCGCGGGCGAGCCTTGCATTCAACAAACTCGCCAGGAATGCGTCAAATGCAATCAGAAGCAGACGATCGGGAGCCGCAAGCGTTAATTGTTTTGCCGGGGGGTATTGGAGGGTGTACCTCTTGTGCTGCGAAACAACTGCGAATCGACCCCGAATTTCAATCTCTCATTCCTCCCCTGAGTAAAGACGAAAAAGCCGCCCTGCAAGCGAGCATTCTGGAGGAAGGATGCCGCGATCCGTTAGTAGTCTGGGTCGAGGAAAAGCTTCTCATCGACGGCCACAACAGGTTCGCCATCTGTACCGCGCACGGCATACCATACAAAATTGTAGAGATGTCTTTTGACAGTCGGAATGCAGTCAAGGTCTGGACGATCGCCAACCAACTGGGACGGCGCAGCTTGACGCCAGAATCCGTTAGCTACCTGCGCGGCACCTGGTACGAGCTGACCAAGGAATCTCACGGGGGCAAGCGTTCGGCAAACTGTCAAAATGACAGTTTGACAGACAAAATATCGCCAGATAGAGCAAGCTGTCAAAATGGCAGCTTGACAGACAAAACAATGCCAGATGAGGCAAGCTGTCAAAATGACCACTTGACAGACAAAACAATGCCAGAAGGAGCAAGCTGTCAAAATGGCAGCTTGACAGACAAAACAGCACGAGAGTTAGGAGAACGGTTCAAAGCTTCCCCCAGAACGATTTACCGGGATGCCCAATTTACTCGAGCTGTGGATGCTCTCAGTTTTATTGGAGGGGACGAAGTGAAGTGGAAAATACTGAATCGCTCTGCTGGGCTGACCAAGAAGCAGGTCATCGCTTTGGCAAACGACACTCGCAGCAATCCGGCTCAGGTTGCCAAAACTTTACAGGGGCGCGACAAAAAAGTAAAACCTGAAGGCGAACCTAAGATCGCCCACCACCTGACGCTCAAAATTGGTTCCTTGGTGGAAGTGTACGCGCCCGATCGCCAGGACGTTAACGGTCGGTTGGGGCGCATTCAGTCAGTGGGCGAGAAAACGGCTACCGTGTGGATGCGGCACATCCCTACTCTTGCCATGAATTTGCATACCTTCAAACACTCGGCTCTTACTGCTGTACCGCTCGAAAATCAACCCGGACTTCAAGAAATTTGCGATCGCACTGACCGACTTCACAAATTAGGAAATCTCGATCCGTTTGAAGTAGAAATTCTGAACTTGTTAGAAAGAGCAACGGCTCTTACTCCCACCGAATTGCAGTATTTAGAACACATGGAGAACAGACACAAGCTTGATTGAGTGCCTCACAACTATTTTCCCTTTTGAGAACAGCAATAACTTCGGAAATTTTAGTTGATTCACTTGACAGTTCAAACACAGATTCAATCAATTTTTGTTGAGCTGCTAATTGTCGCAGTGAATAACAAGCGAGCGCTCGCACTCGCTCGGGAGACTTGCTAGCATTTTTAGCAGCAAACGGCCCCCAGAAAGCACTCAGCACAATCTTAATCTGTTCCGATATTGGGTATGTTTGACTCAAACAGTAATCCCAAACCATCTTATCGAATGGGTCGTCTAGTGCAACTAAAACACCCGATATTTGCGACTGCACTTGCTTCTGATTTTGGTCAGGTAACGGCTGATTGTTCAAATTGGCAATCATAGATTTCTCCTGTTAAGCTAACTTATTTACATCCCTTTCGCGACTTTAGTATTTGCCCTCAAGGAACAAACTCTCGTTCTTGAGGGGAGCGAATCCACAAAGTACAAAATCCTTTTTGTGCAGGTTTACTCTCTACTGTCAGCGTCACCCCCAATCGATTTATCTCAATTTCACACAGTTTTTTGCCACCTTTCTCGCTCAACAAAGCTTGATTCCAGCTCATAAATTGGCGAGCATATTTCCCTTCATTGCTTGTTGCCCACTGAATTGTATCCGCGTTCTTGCGAGCAAACTGACCCTCTTTGCTCAGCCCCCATTCGAGCGCTACGGCTTGTTCTAAAGTGAGCTGGCGCGGCCCTTTTGGATCGAGTTCAGGCGGTGGAATGAACCGGGGCACCGCTAACCCGATAAAAGCGCCGATCGCCATTGCCCCTAACACCACCCCGCTCCCAAAAATCACCGACCAAATATCGTGAGCAACTTTCTCTAAAGCTGCTTGTCGCACTAGAGTGTAAACTGAGTTGGAAATGTGGCGATGTTGCACCTTAACAGCCGCTTTTCCCTGCCGTTCTAAAAACTCCCTGCTTTCTTTTTCCCAATTTTCAGTAAGCTGGCGAACTTGTTCCAGTTCTTGAGAAATAACAGCTTGAGAATCTTTCAAATCACCTTGCCATTGAGATTGCCAATTCTTGAAAAACTGGTCAATCTCTTGCGGTTTTTTTTCTAACAGCAGTTCGAGTTGACCGGTCGCCAGCAATACGATAAAAAGTGGGTCATTTTTATTGAGACCGTATCGGTAAGCTGTCTGAATGACGTGAGAGCGAAATTTGGAGTCTTTGCTCTTGAGTACCTGGCTGATTAGTGACTCAGTATCTCTCTCGTACATGGGAGGGGCAGATAAAGGATGTCTGTTCAGAGCTTCTCTTTCCCTCGAATCATCGTCTATGAGTTCCCAAAACTCCTCTTCATTTAGCTTACTCCCATCTGATTTCAACTTTTCTTCTACTGCATCTTCTGGGAATGTATCTGGAGAATCGGGCAAATTTTGCGAATTTTCAGCGGATTGTATGGAATTATTTTTGGTATTATTAAGTCTGCCCTGTTCCCTTGGCGTTTCCAATATCTCGCCCAACTCTTGAGAGTCAACTTCGGAAAGTTCTTCTAAAAGTCGCTCGGACATTTAACCTCCTAGCTAATTAAAATCCAAATAAATCTTTATGCTGTTCTGCATCGCGCATTCTCTAGTCTAATAGGCTTGGGATAACAACAATCTGACTTCCTTTCACAAGTCTCTATCTTCCAAAAAATATTGAAATGAAATTCGTCTGAAAGCGCTAACCCAAGCGTATTGTCTTATAGTCTGAATTCACATTTTTTCCCTCCCATAACGAGTTCATTACACATCGACTGTAAAATTTACATTCCTGGACGTAAATTATCGGTTTAGACACTACCTGTAGTAGTAAGATGCGTTTCGGCACACCCAGCCCGCTGGCCCAGTGGTGAAGAAGTTCTTGAAACCCTCGAAATCTCTTAGCGGGCGATCGATCAATCTTCTTATTTTCAGAATTTAAACGCAATAAGCAACGTTTATTGCTAAGAACCAACGCCTGGGATAACACAACTGCGTTGATTGCACTCAGCCAGCGGGCTGGTTTCGGCACACCCTATCAGTAGAGTCTGTGCGTAAGCCTTAATTTAGATTCTTAAAAGCTTACGATACCTTTTTTACAAATTACAGCCTCCTGAGATTTTACAACCTGTTGCTTATTTTGTTACTCATTTTGGGGCTCATTTTCTATTGGCATTTCCTCATTTTTTTTTCGTTCATAGGGCACAATGACTTCTTTTTTATTGCGATTAGGCGCGTTGTTAAACAAACCTACATCTTCTATCAGACGGAAACAGTCTTCCAGAAAAGTATGCAATCGCTGCTGACTAATCAAGAAGAATTCAGAGTGTTTCATTGCTTGAGAAAATGACAACCGCTTCGTATCAATAAACTTGCGCTCTCTTGCACTCAGAGCTGGCAAATCTACCACAGGAATTCGGTAATTATTAATGAGCTTGTTCATTTCCTTATGGCTTTGTACGTGCGACCAATCTTTGCAAACTCCAAAATTGCGGACAAAAATGTGATTGAGCTGACCTTCAAAGTAGTTGAAAGAGTCAATAAACATTTCAATGCTGTCCGTCGTGCCCCCGCAAATAAACCACTTGCATACATCAACTCCTGACTGCTCTTTAAAATCAGGAGATGTTAAATTAGCTTCGTCAATCCATTTGTTGATAATGCTGTAAACCCGAGCTGGTAAATTGACAATCACAGGAGTTTCTACTGCTGTTTCAAAAATAATATCGATATCGAAAAACTTCTCTTCATCTTCAACTAAAGCTACGATTTTTGCATTGTGTTCAGGATAGCGCTGCTGCACATCAGGATTTTGAAAATCGCCATCAATTAACGTGTACAGCAGTTCATACTTCTGATTGAATTCAACCAGAATCCGAGTTAGCATCGACTTGCCAACGCCACCTTTCTCGCCGTCAACCAAGTGAATCATGTTAGTCATTTCATTCCTCCTTGCTGGATGTCGATATCTATTCAAGACTTAATAATTTTTAACTAAAGCTAGGCCCGACCATTGCTGGATCGAAACCAGCTAAGTTAAATGCGCTGTTTTCAAACTCAACTTCTCCCGAAAAGTCCTCTGGTTCTTTTTCTTCGGGCAAACTTGCTGACTTTGAACTCTCAGGGGCAGTTAATTCTGCAGCAATAGATGCACTTGAATTCGATAAGTGAGGGAAAGTAGCTAAAGGAATTAAACCCGAAGAAATACCAGGGGCAATTACTCCTAACTCGGTACAGTTAAATCCCGCATCTCGGCAAACTTCATCTATCTGCCTGAGCAAAAAATTAATGCTTTCTCGCCTCAAATACTCTAAGTCTGTAGTAGAATGACTACCGCTATTGCGTAAAGATGCTAACAGCCACCGCGCTTTGATTAGAGGTAAAATCGTTTCCTTGAAACTAAAAAAAGGATGATTTTGCAGGTAAGATAGCAAGATAGCGTCTTCGGAATCTGGCAAAACTTGACAGCGCCAGCAAAATTCCTTGTAGCGTTTTCTAGGCATAATTCCTCACCTTTTTTCCAGCACCTCGGTAGGGCCCTCCCAATAAGAGAGCTGCATCTAAGTTTGCTTCTGATTCCTCTAATGAAGGTTTTGTATTCGACGACGACTCATCACTCAATTTATTATAATCATCTAAGCAGCTATGTTTGATACTTGAATCAGCCTTTTGTTGAGCGCAGTTTTCAGTGTTTTGTTCAGTAATATCTTCAGTCTTTTGTTCAGTGGGTTCCTCAAATTTTTGTTCAGTAATATCTTCAGTCTTTTGTTCAGTAGATTCCTCAAATTTTTGTTCAGTAGATTGCTCGGATTTAGCGTGAGTAAATTGCTCAAATTTTAATTGAGTAGGTTGCTCGGATTTTAGGTGAGTAGGTTGCTCGGATTTTGGGTGAGTAGGTTGTTCAGATTTTGGCTTTGTAGATTGTTCAGCACATTCTTTTACACTCTGTATATCAGTCGTAGGGACTAGAGCATCTCCTGAACTGGAAGTTGTATCTTCTGCCCTCTGAGAAGTTGTCGCAACAGACCTTTGCCTCAGTACCTCAAACTGAGATTTGAAGTAAGAAAATAGTCCGTAAACATCAGCTATGCGGCAACCTAAACCATCAGGATCGAGCGTTTTTGGCACTGTTATACCTGCGTGCCAAGACAGCGAATAATGAGAAAACTGATTTCGCAGTTCTGGCTTCATATATTCAGAAGTACCCCCGCAAAATACAATTTCATCTAAATCGGGCGGCAGCACTTCATTAATCCAATGAGATAGCATTCGAGCGTAATCGAAACGAGACAGCTTGACTGCTTCAATCAATTGGTCAACTTCTCGATCTTTAGCTGTTTCCTCTCGATTCCGAGCAATTCGGTAAAAGTAAGGGCGGTTGTAGCTTACGCCCGCTTGAGCGATTGATAAAGCCAAACGGGAAGCATCGTAGTTAGAGGTTCGCTCTTGAACTAGCTCCACCAACCTTACCATTCCTAAGTCTGAAGTTTTGCCCTTACCGACAGCACCGCGTGCCGAAACTATTACCGAAGCATTGCGAAATCCTACCATAACAAAGGCAGTTACCCGCTGCTTGAAGGCTGAACCTAAATTGCTGTTGTGGATCAGATCAAAGCAATGCCGCCGCCTTCTTGCAAAGCTTGGGTTTTGTCCAGGGTGACCGATAGCTTGCCTGTGGGTGTTTCAAATGAAGCAGAGTATTGACTTAATAGCTCAAAAAATTGCTTGGAGTCATTAAATTCGCCTGGGGGCAAGAAAACGGAGATCGCAGCGCTAAATTGATTGCCTAAATCTAACTTCCGCGACACTACCCACAAAGCTGCTAGAGCTTTGTACAAAGCGCTACTGTACTTCAGTCCCGCTAAACCGATGTGAGCATTGAATTGCGCTGCTGCCAAGTAGCCAACGGCTCGGCACTCATTGCCAATTGCCACCCAAGCAATATTTTCGGGAGATGCTGATGCGAGGTTGGGTTGTGTGAAACAATTGGCTATGTCTTGGCTCACTGGCCCCACCTGCGATTCCATTACAAAGGAGCTTGCTTTACTGCCTGCTTGCGAGCTTTGGCAGAAAACTCTAGTAGATAAGCCGCCAAAATCTATAGCCAGAATCGCATCTGGTATTGATGGTTTTTTCTTCATAAATGCTGGCTTTTATTACGTTATAAAATGATAGTATTGGCTTCAGTTTAAGTCTGACCTCACCAAATCCGGTGGTTTTGGATAATTAAAATAGCCCCCTCCAAATGGCGGGGACAGACTGCCTTTCAAAGAAAAAATCTTGGGTGGATTATCAGGGAAAGAGCTTTAGAGTTGTGAGAAACGGTGTAGGTATTGTGAGTGAGATACCGAGCAGGTACGCCCAAAGTATCTTCAATAAAGTGTTTGAGTTCGGTGTGGGAGTAGCACTTATCGAACGTACCCCACTTGGTAATTACGCCATCGTTATAAGCAATACCCGCATATCAAGAGTAATTTTAAATATACGAAAAATTTAAAGTAAAGGGCTACCGCTAGGGTGTAAAAAATAGGGAGTAAGCTATGCTCTACGCTTTGATTAATTCAACAGGAATCCATCGGCTGGAAGTAGAAGAAAAGTTGGAACTTGCAGATTTGCAAAACCGAGTGGGCATTGCAGGTGAACCTGCGTTCATAGAATATGTCCGGAATCAATTTCCAGAGCCCGCGATAGACCTAATCTGTGATGAGGAATTCTTATACAAGGAATTGCCCTTAACCTGCATTACCCGTCGCAGTATTGCACTTGGCGGTCAAGTGATTGCTACTGCCTGTACGGATGATGGTGAAACAATAGGGTTGACCGAAGCTCAGTTTCAATTAGTCGCGACAAATCTGATTATTGCGATCAGGATCTAATCTATCATGCCTCAAGTTTGCGCTTGGGGCAACTTCCTTATTTAAAATATTATAATAATAACGTCTTACTAATAGCTAATAATTATAAAATTAATACCTAAAATAACTTCAACAAAATGGCTATCGCAATGGTTGTAAATCACAATTAGAACAATTGCGACACATGCCCACAAAGAAGACACAATTACCCGCATCTCAAGAAGTCACATCGAGTGAATCTACGGCTAATACGCCCAATACGTCCTTAGTGGAGGTTATTTGCACTCAATTACTAGCAACCTCAGAGCAGGGAATAGAAGCACTGACCGCCCTCAAAGCTCAACTAAAAGCACAATACGACACCCCCGAAACTCCTGAAACCGACTCAATTGTGCAGCAAGCATGGCAACACATGAACCCAGACCAACGTGCTCTGATTTCCAGTCGCTGTGAGGCTCACCGAGGGCGCACTAAGTCATTGCATTTACTTACTGTAGAACTGGAGGACTTGGATAAGCTAATCGACAACATCGAAGGTGAAGAAATTACACCCGAATTAGAAGTAGCGGTGCAACAACTCTTAGAACAACGGGGTAGTACCTACGAGCAATGGCTTTCCAAGGTTGATAACTACTGCGCTGCCATTACCAACCGCCATGCCCTGAGCCAACAACGTAAATCTGAAGCAGAACGCCTGAATAAACTCGCAGCTACCGACAGCAAACGAGTGAATTGGATGAAAGCGCAGCTCAAAAAGTGTCTCAAATCTCAGGGTGTCAAGAAACTAAGCCTGCATCGCTTCCACTTAACTATCAGCAACAATGGCGGAGTTTTACCCCTCAAACTCCCTTGTGAAGTAAATCAACTTCCTCCCCAGTTTCAACGCATTGAAGTATCGCCCGATAATTCAGTCATCCGACAAGCCTTGGAAGCGGGAGATATCGAAGCTCAGGAAGTTGCACAATTCGGAGAACGCGAAACTCATTTGAGAGTTCTATAGATTGCCATTAAGCAGGAAATAACCACTTTTTACCAAGAAATATTTCCGGCGGAATGTTAACATAAAAAAAAGTAATTTTAATAAGATAGCTGTCGCTAGTGTAGAAAAAATAGTAAGTTAGAGGTACACAATGCACTGCTGTTTCGGGTTAGATTGTACTCAAATGGGTTTAGATGAAGGCGGAGAGTGCATCAACGAAGAAAGTTGCTACCGTTACACAGAAGCTTGGAATTTGTACGAAATACTGCTACTCAAAGGATTCCCAGGTGCCGTGTATCTTTGCTGGCATAGCAAGGATAATGCGAACACCGAATGGACTGATGAAAAGTGGGGGTTCAAGCACCTCAACAACTGCGATTGGTTGCTGCACAGCAGCGCATCATTGAATGCCTTTGCAGAATGGCAACACGCCTATTACAAACTAAGCTCTAGAAATAACACCAAGTACGTTCGGAGTGAGTTATTTGATGAGTTTGAAGCGTTGAGAAAGCAGGTAGACCCAGACTACGGGAAACACCAAGAAACCAGCGCTCTCATTCTATTTGAATAACAGACCGCAGAAAAATGACAAGAAACATTCACCAATTCCTCAGAACGGCTTGTTTGGTGAAATGCCGTAACCCTTCCCATCACGAACGAGGCTACACCTTAAAGCATCATAAAAGCGAAGCCCTCATCCAAGTTTTTTTTAACTCGTTTGAGTTGTTAGATGAAGCAGACGGAGTTTTGAATGCACGAGGAATTAAGGCGGTTAAAAGCTTGCCCCACCCATCTAAAGGCTGTTTTCTTTCTGTTGAACTAAACCAGGAGCCACAATAATGATAGGAACGCACTTTATTGAATTACCCGTACCCATGCCACCCACGTTACCGGAGATGGTGGGAGTCAGCAACAGCCAATACTTTGCCATGTACTATCAAGGAAGCAAAGCCACATGGAGTAATGGCAGAGCAATGGCTACGTTTAGTTACTACGCCGTGTATGCACCTCTGATAGAACACATAACTCTCGCAATCCACTTAGAATCTTACAACTTAGGCTCTGATGATGAATTGTCCGAACACGCAATTTTATGCGACACTGTTCGCCATAAAATGTATGTCGGCGCGTACAAAGAAATCGATTATTTCCTGTTACAGCAGCATCCCCATGAGCCGTCCCAGTTGACCGCCCAAGAGTTTGAAGAAGCCGTGAAAGCGGTGGAAAGTATGACCTTAGAGCAAATGCAGCGTTTGGGAATGTTCGAGATGTTCGGCAACACCAATCCCCAAGCGCGCCTCGCAACCGCAGAATTGGTGCAGTGGCTAGACCAACAAATCACCGAAGAATTGATACAGCAATATATCCAATTAGCTAATCGGGGTAATTGGACAGCGATAATGGCATTAGACACCCTCAAGCGTAGAATCTCGGAAACTAGGAAATACCACCAGCAATTAGAGAGCAACTAAATTATCTATGCCGGAGAAGTCTCGATATTACAGCCCCGGCATGGGTACAAAACACCCATAGTGTAGCAAACGCGGAGTTAGCCAATGAAGCGATTGACTTGGAGGGATAAAGCAATTTAGTAATTTTCTCGCTGCTTGGCAGCTTTCTAACAGTAACGAAGACCTTTAATTCTGGGTGTCACCTCGTTCGAGGCGTTTTGACTGCCTCAACAGCTCAGGTGTCGAGTTTATCCTTAGCCTTGTTTGCCCTAAGCCGATCGTTTACCAAGCGTTTGTTGCTCTGTTCGGTATACGCTGCAAACCCGAGTACCCAGAGCATCCGGTGCAATTCGGCAGGCTTCCAACCCTCATCCTTGGCTAATTCTTGCATTTGCTCTAAAAGCGGAGCAGGCACGGAAAAATCTATGCGTACCATTTTAGGAGCATCAATGTCGGGCATTTTCAATTTCCACAATTCATATACTGCTTATCCTACAAGGATTTAGGGGTTCCTAAGTCCTTAAGGATTCTCCCTCATGCCCAATAGTTCACTTTGAGGGTATACACAGGGACTCAGAAGGGGTACAATGTGGAAATTCATCCAAAACCAAACCCCGCCCCCTCTGACTCGCAATCTTCTGGGGCGGGGTACGGCACTCACAATGGAGATTTCCTCTATGTTCGCAGATTACGGGCAGCCATCGCAACCCGCTCAGCCAAGCTTTGTAGAAATACCCAATCCCCGCGTCACCACCACAATCGGACGCATGGAAGTGACCGACGTTCGCCTTGAAACCGTCACTGGTCGTCTGCTGGATGATCAAGACAACCCGTTAGAGGAAGACGGACAGCCAGTTTACATCTGCGTTCGGAAGTTAGAGATTTTGTGTTCCACCGAACGAACCAACATGATGAGTTGGTGGGAACTGAGGGAACAAGCGATTGCGGGACACACAACGCCCCGAAAATATTCCCTCGAATCCTTAATCAACAGATTGGACGGGTTGAAGTTAGACCAACTCTACGCTTTGCGAACCTTCGTTTGTTTGGAGAGCGACCCCTTCCAAGCGTATTCCGGTAGCGTCAACAACGATTTATCCCACTTGCAGGCTTGGTTCCCGACGGTGCGAGCACTTTGCCGCGTCGAACAAAACCAACTAGCAAGCGCTCTGTGCTGGCGAATAGCTAGCGACTCCAACGCATCAATCCCACCCACACCGGGCGACGTCCCGGACGATCGATAGCGATCTCGCCAGTTTCTTCCATCAAGACACCAGTGAGGAATGACTATGACCAACGGCAATGGGTCTAACGGCGTGTCGCCCCAGCCAGATCCAATACAAAAGTTAACGGAATATGTCGAATCTTTGGAAATTTCTCTGGAAATTCAGGAGGATAAAACAGACGTTATTGAAGATCAGGTGGCAAATCAGACCGAGCAGATAACTGAGTTAAAACAAGAAATAAAAGAGATGTATGGAGATGAAGAGGACTGGAAAAGTATGTCAAAGACTTGACGGACTTATCGCACGCCGTCAGGCTAAAAACCGATTGCAACTGTCTAAGCTGGAGCGAACCAAGCGCTTGCGAGATGAAGCTGCTTTGGGTAGACCTTTTAGAAAGTCTCCCCTGCTAGACTTCGTTGATGACTTGGTGCATAGACCCCCAAATCAAGAACAGATGCGCCAGCTCAAAGAACTACTTCTAGAAGAACAGAAAGCGATCGCTAAACTCATTGCCTTAGTTGAGCAGCACCTAGAGTAGTGGTCTGCCGTTCGCGAAACAGCCCAGCCACATCCGCTGCTGGGTGAGTTTTGTTTTTTGTGGATGAGGCGCGAGATCGTTCGGGGCTTCTTAATTTCGCTCGGCAAACGCGCTGCTTGGATTAGCTGCAAATTGGATGAATTTCCAGCACTCGTGCCTGGCTTAAGTGAGTGGAAATGAGAGCTCCTGAAAGAACTATCCAACCAGAAATTTCCGTAAATATTGAAACATCCCAAGCAACTGAGTTGGCTCCGAATCAGGAATCAGAAGACTCTCAAGAACTGTGGGAATTAGCCAAGAAGCGGCTCAAGCGAATCCTGGCAAACCGATGAAGTTACTGCACGGAAAGATACTTAAACAAAAATACGAAATTTCCTCTTCAACGGCGAATACGCTCGCGCTGGAAAACTGTAAAGCTACCTTTAAACAAAGTAAGCGGACACCAGCGGATTCGGATCGGATACATTGTTTCATACCGATTCCAGAGAGCACTCCATAATATCCCAGTTAAGGCCATCATCGGGGAACAAGGATAATTGCCCCGGCGATACGTTGGATTGACCACGATTGTGATAGGACAGGTGACACGCGGTACACAGAGCGATTAAGTTTTCAGGGCGATTGTCCTCCGGTATCCGATTGCGATGGTGCACCGCTAAAGTTAAGGCACATCGTTCAGATTTGGTTAAGCCACTTTGTTTACCGGGTCGGAGGCATTGTTGATGGCACTTAGCACAACGCCACCCTGCGTTTTCTTTCACCGAGAGCGCAATCTCTTGCCAATTGTCGGGATACCTCTTTGGTTTAGGCATAGCGGTAAAAGCTCATCTTTTCAAAATAGGGCGATCGCTCTGTTAAGTAAATTCAATTCAAAATTATCAGCAGCTAATCAACTTCAACGCTGTCTTGATTCTCCCACAGTAATTCTGCCAATAAGCGAAAATCTTCAACGGTGGGCTTATACTCACAAGCTACGAACCATGCTTCGGTTAAAGTAGCCTATTGTTCGGGAGTCTCAGGTTTTTGGCGCACGGCTGGTGAAGAAATTGGTTCTGATGCGGGCTTCTGATGGGTTAATCCCCGATCTTACCAGTTGTAGTTCAAAATTAAAAAACGAAATTGGAGTTTGTATTCTGAAGCAGGGTTTGCACAACTATCCGCCGATTGCAACAGGTCCAGTCGAACTCTATTTTGAATATATTCCCGACCTTGAAAGCCGAGGGGAAATCATCATGATGAGCTGGGAATTGGGAAAGTCTGGCGCGCAATATGTTAAAGATACGTCCATTCGTTATCCCTTTCCTCCTCCCAATCAAAATATGCCTTGCCGACGAAATGTCTGCATCAGGGCTTTTATGCGGAGTCGGGCCCAGAAGGAACGTATTTTGCGATCGGAACATCCCATCAAACGGATTGCCCGTTAAATGGTTTGTAGAAACGAGTATCTTGAAATGCTCGGTAAATTTAGTTTCACGAACAACTCAGGAGCGATCGCCTCACACCGAATCATCGATCCACCCGCAAGCCGAACAATCCCAATGCACCGGGGGCGTTTCATATTGGGGATAAGTCATTTCACACCGGGGACATCGATCGGTAAATAGTGGATGGGTATCCAGCAGCTCTAACTGTTGCAAGGCGTGTCCACCGCTGCCGGGCGTTGCAGGATAAGTTCGCCGTCATAGTAGCTTGCACCCTCGGGTTCCCAGAGTTCCTCCGGTTCAGCGTTAGGGTTTTCTTAAAAGTCGGGGCAAGTGTCGGTGTCTGAGCCTGTGGCGTGGACGGCACAAACTAAGTAAGGATTGATTGCGCGCGTAGAGAAGACAGCGATGGCTCCGCCCCGGCTTACGCCTACGCATTCGGGAAGTTTGGGCATGGCGGGTGGATTGGGGTTTGGTTTAGTTTCTCCCAGAATTGGATATTGGAAGCGATCGCACTCGCGTCAAGACACCGCTGCTTTACCCGCATCAAGGATACCTCGCAAAAACTGGACTAATTCAGCAAATTGCTCTGGGTTATTTTCAAGCAACCATTCTGTAAGCATTACTGAGTGCGTAGTTTTCCTAAACTCGACCCGCGCTTCGGATAACTCGGAAAATAGCACATCGAGCAGTTTAGCTGCGTTAATATTTGCGTCAACGTATTGGGGATTTGATAAATCCTGCTGAGTAGTATCTTTCGATAAAAAATCCTTCTTTTCCTTTAACTTAACCTTATTGGTTTCCAGCCCTTCTCGGACTGCTTCGCTGGTAAGAGGTTGTTCTCGCCCCGCATCTTCTCGATTGAGAACGGCTGCTATAGCATCGGGATAGAGCAGGTAATTTTCATACATACACCTTTCCAGAAAATGAATTGGCTCTGGACTCCTTTTCCGCAAATCCGTGAGATCCTGTTTAGTTCTATTTTCCCGGTCAAACACAAATCCAACAGCAGGAGGGTACAAATTATTCCCACCGCTGAGCCGTTGGTATAAGTCAAACATAACATCAGCAAAGTGAGCCTTCTTTCCCGATAAATCCCCCGTGTTTTTGATGCTGACAATTTTAGTTACTGTCAAAAGTTTTGGAGCTAGCTTTTCCAATATGAGCGGGAAGCACAGTTCCTCGGTCGGCCCTTCCACCCAGAGAATGCTATCAGCACCGAAAACATCAGACAAACTC
Source organism: Microcoleus sp. Pol8_D6 (assembly GCF_036700965.1). Taxonomy (NCBI): domain Bacteria; kingdom Bacillati; phylum Cyanobacteriota; class Cyanophyceae; order Oscillatoriales; family Microcoleaceae; genus Microcoleus; species Microcoleus sp. Pol8_D6. Next base: position 23,901 of record NZ_JAUBPW010000045.1, read on the forward strand.
ACTCCCAGTTCGGCTAATAGAGAGCGCTGTTCCTTAATATCTTTTGCATTCATCGCTGATGCTTGGGTTTGGCCATCCTCATATCGAAGTTTCACAATAGTTGAAGGATTGGCAGCGGAAATAATCTCAGCCGAATGAGTGGCAATAAAATATTGGTGCTGCGGAAACTCTTTGAGAATTTGTATCAGCTTCTTGGCCGCCCCTGGATGCAAATAAGATTGGGGTTCGTCAATAATAATCGGTCTGTGTTCTGGGGAAGCCAGTACCGCGTAAAGAATCGCCAGCACTTGACCGGTACCAGTTCCACAGTCTGACAAGCTAAATGCCAAGTCTTCTCTGCCGCTTTCGAGAGATTTTGTAGGCCAAAGTAATATTTTAAGGTCGGGAGGCTGACGAGTTTGCTTCGATAAAATTTTAGTTGAAACCCATTCAAACTGTGGAAACATGGTAGAGACGTGCTGATTGAAACTTTCGTACAACTTTTTTTTACTGGGCGATTCCAATAAATGAATAACTTCAGCCAGGTTTGAAGCGCTTGAATTGAGATTTTCATCATTTCCAATAGAGCATTGTCCAACGAACCGCTGGGCTTGAAGTTGGGAAACGCGGTTTGCGAATTCGTCAAAAAGCGTTACGAAAAAATTTTCCTCTATATGCCTGTCTGCTTCATCAGTTTCTTGGCAGAATGTAAAGCGATCGTTCGCATCTTTTTTTATAAGATTTTTTTGGCTCCCTCTATTAAACCCCATCCTCATTGGGTCTGGCCGGTAGTACGTTAACTCAACAGCCGGATCTAAATCTTTGATTGAAATGCCATCCCGGTTTACTGAATGAACCGTTGATTTTGAAACAGTTAACTCTACATCGCTGGGATTGTCCATCCACTTTTGGAATAAAGCAAGCACTTCGGATGCGGGCAAGTACGAATTGCGAGCCGAAGACAATCCTACATAGTAGTTGGGTGATAAATTATCGAACAGGCTGTGAATTTCTGCTTTTGTGAAGATTAAAGTTACTTTGGCGACCGATTCTCGGATTGGCGTTGAATTGGGTTGCGGAAGCGTTTCGATACTGCGGTGCGGGCTTGTCTCAAAGCTCAAGCTCAGAGCTTCCAGCAGCGCTGTTTTCCCTGAATTGTTGGCTCCCACAATAATATTGATGCCGGGTTGGAATTCTAACACCCCAGACTCCCGGAATGACTTGTAATTAAGTAACTGAAGACGAGAGATGTACATAGCTGTGTTTAGGGGCAAACTTTAATCAATAAACTAGCGCAGTTGCAGGAGCGATCGCACTCCTGGTCAGTTAATCCCATCTGGCAAGTACAAATCATCACCGGGCAATCTCCTGCCCGTAATCTCTTGCCGGTTCTCCAACATAACTGACTCAAAAGATTCACCAAACCGCAGATTGTACTCAGGTTCAGTACGCTTGATGCTGAATGCTGCGTCAGCCCGCCGTTCGATGGATTCTGCCATGCTGGCTTGCACTAAAGCTTGAGCTTTTACGTTGCCTTTACCTACTTCATGCAACCAATATGCTGTAGCTAATGCAATGGGAATAGGCTTGATTAATTGAGCGTTGCCTTCAACTGGAATGCTTTGAGCTTGCGTAAAATTATATCCGCCAAAAGGCAGAGCCAAGGGCGATTTCCCAGTGAGAAACCGGCTCAAGGCGCTGCCCTTTTTGTCCACCGCACCCATAACCCCAATCGCATCGACTTTGTAGCCGCCGTCGGGTAGTTGATAAACATGAAGTGGAATTGCACCTAAAAGGATGGTGGCGGAAATAGCTTTAACTGTCATTTGTTACTTCAAATAAATTACAATTGCCAAAGATTAGCCGGTTTTTGACTAATTAATCAACGATATCTCTGAGCAAATAATTTAGTTTGCGGACTACCGAACCTAGCAAGTAGTGTTTGCTCTACATAGAGCAATCCACCGCTGAGAATGATGACTTAGAACTTCGCGTTGGCTGTCCTAGGTCGCAGGACTTCGACATTCAGCTCTAGTTTTTCTCCCAGCCACAAAGAATGTGTTGTATGGTCTGCCAGATCGTCGCCTGTTTCGGGATGGACGAGAATATTTAGTTCCTCGCGGTGGAGCATCAACCAGGGAACTACCATGCCAAACTGCGGGGGTAAAAATGCAACTTGATACATCGCTTGGGGGTGGGGGCCGATGGGGCAATCGTGCCAGCGCCCTAGCTGCACCTCAAACCGAGCCAATCCTTCGCGCACGCGCTCTGCGGCATCGCGGCTGGCTGTGTCAAAGTAAATATGGGCGTGAAAACCAACAATTTTGATGGTGTCTGCTTTCATCATTTTCAGTGGGGTATTATGGGGAGGTTCATTGCAGCCAAATCCCACAAAGAAGTATACTCTAGCTGATTAATTTTACCTGCGAGTAAACATTACTCTTTCAGCAATGCCGCCTATATTTCAGCGTAAACCAATGACTCAAGAAAATAACTGGTTTGAGACAGCACGATTGGGAATGTTTATTCATTGGAGTCATAGCAGCCAGTGTGGGTACGAAGTATCTTGGCCGTTGGTGGGAGGCGTCTTTAGCTTGCCGTACTGCCAAGATGTCCCGGTAGCGGATTATCACCGCACCGCCCAAACTTTCAATCCAACTGAATACAACCCTCAAACTTGGGCACATTTAGCGAAACGCTTGGGGATGCAGTATGTGATTTTGACGGCGAAACATCATGATGGATTTTCCTTATTTCATACCCAGCAATCCGACTTTTCTATCGAGTATGCGCCGTACAAAAAAGATATTGTCCGAGAATTTGTGGAGGCGATGCGGGCTGAAGATTTGCGAATTGGGTTGTATTTTTCCTTGATTGACTGGCATTACCCTGACTACCCGGCTTTTACAGAAGCCGACAAACCGTATCAGTTTGGGAAGTTTCGACAGCCGACGAGTTCCCAGTGGGAGCGCTACCTTGAATTTATGTTCGCTCAAGTCCAAGAATTGTTGAGCAACTACGGAAAGATTGACTTGCTTTGGTTTGATGGGGGTTGGGAGCGAAAGCCAGAGCAATGGCAAGCTAGACAGCTACATGAAATGATTCGCTCGCTGCAACCGCATTTGCTAATCAACGATCGCCTCCCTGGATTTGGAGACTTCGATACCTGCGAGCAATTCATTCCTCCCCAACCGCCTCCGCGTACTTGGGAAGCTTGCCTAACTCTGAATGAAAGCTGGGGGTACAACCCGAAGGACACCCAATTCAAGTCAGCTCGCCAACTTATTCATACCCTCTGTGAAGTTGCAGGTAAAGGCGGCAATCTGCTGTTGAATGTCAGCCCTATGGGCAATGGGCAGATTCAATCTGAACAATTGGAATTGTTGCAATTCGTAGAAGCATGGATGAGTGTCCATGCCCAGAGTATTGTAGGAACACAGCCGGGACTGGAACCTTGGCAATTCTACGGCCCTTCTACTCGGCGGGGCAATCGCTTTTACTTATTCTTGCTAATGAAGCCCTACGAGTCAGTAACAGTAAGATGTGTACCCATTAAACGGATTCAAGCAGTTTATTTTGTAGGTGGAGGGGAATTATTACAATACTCAACTCGCTGTGCGATTGTCGATTCTATGTTAAGTGCCGATCCAAGGGGGGAGTTAACGATTCAAGTGCCTGAAGAAGCTCTCAATTCCTATGCTACGGTGGTTGCAGTTGATATTGCTCCAGCCAACGATAACGATACTTAAAGGAAGATTTGACCAGTATAGCGATCGCACTTTTTCACTTCCTACCCCACTCGTCAGATCGCATCCACCTCAACCTCACTCAGCACTTTAGGTTCCATCCCATACAAATCATTCAGCACGGCTTTGACATCAGGAAACACAAAATATTCCGTCAGCTTGCCAATGCGATAATTAAACGCTTTGTATCGGTGTTTGAAGTACAGCTCCACATTCCCCCGATGTTCCCACAATCCTAGTAAGTTGACAACCACATCCGAGTAATGCGCTCTCACATCCCGCTGCACTTCGGCGATTCTCTCCTCAATCAATCGAGTAGTAATTCCAATTTTATAGAACGTGTTCCCGTCAGCTTTCACCTCCAGGAAATAGAGCGAATTGACCAAAATCCGACGAAGTTGTGCTCGATAAATCAGCAAATCAGCCCGCCGTTCTTCTAAACAAGATAACCCCGCAGCTTCAGCAATCTCTACAGAGCCTTCTAACTTCACTAACTCTGACAGCAGCAAGGGTTCTTGGACTTGGTTGAACAACGCCAGGGGAAGCGCACCCACTGGAATTTTGCCGAGGTGAGTAAACTGATAAGAGCGAGATCCCTCTGATTCCAGCAATCCTTTCAACTGCCACCGAAAGTTTACCAAGTCTTTGGGAATCGGTCGCTTTTGAGCCCCGTACTCTTTCCACAGCACTTTCAACTGTTCCAATTCCTCTCCCTTAAGCTGGATGGTGAAGTTGTCGTAGAGGGGAAGCGATGGGAAAGCTTTGGTTTTAATCCGCTGTGACACGGGCTTGCAAGTCTTTTCGGTGTGGGCGAAGTGATGTTCTTTCACCGAACCCTTTTTTGCTGTCAATCCGCCACCGCAGTAGAGACAAGTTAGCTGAGTTTTTCCGCGCACAACTTCATCAATGCTCGTCAGTTCACCACTGAGAGCAACACCAAATTTAAGCCACATTGTCTGTCAATTCTCCTTTGAGCCGGTTTTGTAGATGCACCTGCTCCACACGATCGAGAATTGTAACAACAAATCCAGGGGGTGAAGGCTTCTGCCTTGGGTAAGAAAGCGATCGGCACTCAATGCTCTTGATGCGACTGTCAATCCAAAATCTAAAATCTAAAATCTAAAATCTAAAATTGCTCGTCACCAGTCGGGAATTTCTTGGGCCGCGTCGTTGGATTGGTCTTGTGACAGTTGCTCTCTCGCTAACGGCACACTGGGCAATTCATGCTCTAGACCGGGAAATGTACCTTTTCCGGTGTAGGAAAGCATCGATAAAGAGGCGATCGCTCCTTTGACTTGCTCCGGCTTCACCTCTAGGTAGTGCTGCAACTGTTCGAGGTTGTTGTGACCGCTGATTTCTTGAATAATTCGCAGCGGAATTCCCGCGTTGCTCATCTGGGTGAGAGCCGTTCTCCTAAAACTGTGGGTGGAGGCTCCCTCGATGCCGGCGCGATCGAACGCTTTTCTCAAAACCTTGTCCGCTGAGTCGGGATGCAAATGCTTCCAGTGGTGGGAAGGGTGGCGGCCGGGGAATAAATAAGTTTTGCCGGCGTGGGGTTTCCAAGATGTCAGGAGACTCCGCAAATCCTCGATCACCGGAATCGTTCGGGTTTGGAGTTGACCTTTGGTGTTGCCCTTGCGGAAGTTAATCGTAGGTCGGACTGTACCTCTGGCAGTGTAAATATCGATGACTTCCAGGGAACAAGCTTCGGCAATCCGGCAGGCGGTGTAGAGACAAACGCCGAAAAGCGTGCGATCGCGCTCAGAAAGCAAACCTTTGTTGAACAGCAGTTCGATTTCCTGTTGCGCGAGTATTTTTGCTTGTCCGTGCCGTTCTATCTTCATGCTTGGTGTATACTCGACCCGATGCTCCAAAGTCTTGCATACTTACTGCATTGCTGCACCGGTCTGGGGGTATTTCTTAACGCGGTGGCTGAGGGCGAGCGTCATAAATTAGCCCAAGTGCAGCTAACGCAGTAAAGATGCACTCATTCACATTTATCGGAGCAATTAGCTTAACAAAAGTAGTAGGATTAAGGATACTAAATGGGTCGATGCACTTCTAAAATTGGTTGACAACCTGCTGTTACTGTTGTAGCTCCAAATTGTCCTAAAAACTCAACTAAATCATGTACTAACATAACGTCTATATACCCCGAGATAGGGGAATCTCCAAAACAAATTCAGCTCCCCGCCTCGGTGCTGAAATGCACGTTAGCGAACCGCCGTGTTTTTGTACGATAATTGAGTGCGAAACAGACAAGCCCAGACCAGTCCCCGAACCTACAGGCTTAGTTGTAAAAAAGGGATCGAATACCCTCACGCGGACTGATTCACTCATTCCAAGTCCGTTGTCTGCAATTGAGACGATCGCGCTAGTGCCTTTTACCTCTGTGCGAATCCGAATCGCAGGCGTTGGACACTGCTGGTTATCCAACTGTACCAGCCCATCGATCGCATTGCTTAGAATATTCATAAACACCTGATTGAGTTCTCCAGCAGAACACTCGACTAAAGGCAGGTTCCCGTATTCTTTAACAACTTGGATTTCTCTGCTCCCAATGCCTCCCTCGTCGCCGCTATCATCTCCATCCCCCAGCTTTACCGCTGAGTTCAGGCGGTGCTGCAAAATCAGCAGCGTGCTCTCAATCCCTTCGTGAATGTCAACCCGCTTCATCTCGCTCTCTGCAAGGCGCGAAAAATTCCGCAAACCTATCACAATATTGCGGATGCGCTCGGCTCCAACATTCATCGACTTCAGAATTTGCAGCAAGTCTTGTTGGAGGAAATCAAGTTCAATTTCCTCTGTTACTGCTGCCAATTCAGGAGTAAGATTCGGGTAGGTTCGCTGGTAAATATTGATTATTTGCAGCAAATATTGCATATATTCAGTGGCGTGAGTAAGATTGCCATAAATGAAATTAATCGGATTGTTAATTTCATGGGCAATTCCAGCAACTAGCTGTCCCAGACTTGACATTTTTTCAGTTTGAATCATTTGAGCCTGAGTCTGCTGCAATTCAATCAGAGCATTTTCTAGCTGAACTGCTTGTTCTTTTAACTGCACTTCTGACTGCCTCAAAGCCGATTCAGTAGAGATTCGCTCGCTAATTTCCTGCTGTAGGAGCGCGTTTTTTTCGGTAACTTCCCGCGTTCTCTCTTGCACTTTCGCCTCTAAAGTCTGGCTGTACTCCTGCAATTTTTCATTAGCTGCCGACAAGTTTTTATAGAGAAAAGCGTTTTCTAAAGAAATGGCAGCTTGAGTAGAAAGAAGCTTTAAAACTTCCTGCCTTTCTAATGTGAAAACACCCGCTGCCAGATTATTTTCTAAATAAAGCACAGCAATTAAAGTACCTTGATTAATAATAGGCGTACATAAAATAGACTTAGTATTTTTTTTGACAATGTAAATATCATTTTTGAATAATTCATCCCTCCGGGCATCATCTAAAACAACATCTGTTTTCGTTTGGACTACATAATTTATTAGAGACAATGGCAAATCTGGACTTAAAGCGATTGGAAGCGACTGCTGTACTATTATCCAATCTCGTTCAACAGAACCAGACGCTTCTATCAACAAGTTGCCATTTTTTGCTAAAATTAAAAAACCGCTTTGGGCGCCAGCGTTCTCCATCAGAATTTTTAGCAATTTTTCTAGCAATTTACTCAAAACAACTTCGCTCGCTAAAACTTGCGAAGCCTTCATTACTGTTGCTAAATCGAGGAAAGAATTACCTGTAGTATTGTTTGTAAATGTTGTAGTTTCTGTAGAGGTAGTTCTCTCAACGCTGGCGTTCTTAGTAGCAGATATCAGAGAAAGAAGCGGAGGATATCTTGACTCCAAATCTGCCACCTTAGTCTTCGCTCCCCACCGAGTGTAGCCGTAGTATGCTGATGCCATGTAAGTCTGACCGATCTCCTCTCTTGAAGCCCCTAAATAAAATTCAGCCGCCAGTTCGTAAGCTAAAGCTTCCTCCTGAACGTACCCCTGTTTTTTAGCTCCTGCGATGGCGCGATCGTAATACTCCATCGCTTCCCAATTTTGCCCTTTTACCCGCGCTATTTCTGCCTCAACCAGATCGTATTTATGCTGATAATTAGCCGGAGCATGGTAAGCCCAGCCCTTCATTTTTTCTTGATTCAACTCCACAATAGCCAGAGCTTCTTGTTGCTCGCTCTCCCGACCAGATTCAGTTTGAGCTGGGACATTGGGATACTGAGCCAGAAGAGCTAGCGAATAGTAGAAATTGTGAACGGCAACCGTCATGTGTCCGGGTGCTGCTGCTTTATATTTTTCAGCGAGTGAAGCATTTTCAATGGCAGCAGCAAACTCTTTAAATAAGTAAGATAGAATGGCTTTAGCAAGATAGGCAGCAAAAAGGGATATCTGGTTATTTGCTGTTTCTAAGATCGGCAGCATTTCTACTTCATCAAAGCTCTCGCCAATTAAGCAACATTTGTCAGCAGTAGGTCGGAAAAGATTCAAAACTAGCTGCCTCCATATCTTAATGTAGTAGAGCCCAAATTCTTGTTTGAGTTTCAGCAGTAAATCGAGATAATGAGCTTGGCGCGACTCTACAGATTCTAGATAGTTGCCAATTAAAAATATATGAGCGCAAGAGTTCAAAGCACAATAGCCAGCATATTCTACATCTCCAGTATCCAGCCCGCTTTGCACCCCGAATTGCAAAGCATCTATTGTTTCCCTAGCGTGTTCTTTCCAATGTCTGATAGTAACGTTAAACAGAGTGTACACTTTAGCGGTGAGTTCTTTAGCATTAAATTGCTCTAACAGCTTCAAAGCTATTTGACCGGAATAATATCCTGTCTCTAAATCTCCAAGTGCTGCACATAGGAGCAAGCCATAAATGCTGTAAGCGTAAGCTGCTAGCGCTGAATGACCGTTTTCAATGCAGAGATTAATTTGAGTCAATACGATGGGCAAAACCATCTCAGGCTTGGCAATAGAAGCGGGAGCTGAGATAGTCATCAGCAGCCGCATCGCCGCCAGTTTATCAGGATCGTTCATTTCTGGAACATTTTCCAAATCTGTCAGCGAAGGCAATTTTACAGAGGCATTCCCGGCTGCTAGCAATTTGGGAGAAACCCCCAGCATGGACAATATTTCCCAACCCGTATCAATAGCTTTAATGAGCTGGTTTTGAGCGACATAAGATTGAATTTTTAGCTCGTAGACTTTCACTTTATCAAGTAGGGTTTCTGCCTCTTTTAAAACAGCTTCAGCAAGTAGTTCAGAGTGATTGAAATTGGTGTTCAAAAATTCTGTTTCTACGGCTTCTACATGGAGGTTGAGAGTCAATTCATACTGACTCTGCCAGCTATTAGCAGCAAGGAGTTCCAAACCAATATTTAGATACCTGGCAGAAGCTTCGTAAGCTGTCGCTGCTTTTGCTTTCTGACCGGCAATTAGATTTAGGAAAGCTAGTTCATCTTTTTCTACTTGCCCAACTATTAAGTCAGCGCTAAAATTAAGTTGATTGACCAGAGCAAAGATATTTTCTTTTCTGTCTTCAGGGCTGGTATTTTGCAGCAAAAGTTTGCCAATGCTCAGGTGAGTCGATTTTCGCTCGGATTCGGGAATCAAAGAATAAGCGGCTTGCTGCACGCGATCGTGCAAAAACTTATAGTCAACCCTGGAATCACTGAGAATAAGTTCGCCCAGTTCCTCCTGTTGAAAAACTAGCGGGATTTTGTAGTTTCCACTTAGAGGCAAAATTAAACCAGACTGAAGTGCCGGCCACAGACCAGAAGCTGTAACTGATTCCGACTCTTCATTCACAATTGCCAAAACGCTTAAATTAAAAGTGCTGCCGATGCAAGCCGCCAATTTTAAAACTTTTTGCGTTGATGGTGGTAGCTTGAGAATATTCTTTGCTATCAGTTCAACGATATTGCAATTCGCAATACCAATGGTTTGAATAAGTTCGATATCCCACTGCCAAATACCGATAAAAGTGTCGTAAGTTAGCAGTTCTTCGGAATCCAGCACTTTCAGCAGTTGAGTCAAGAAGAAGGGATTGCCTTGGGTTTTATTGAAAAGCAGTTCTGAGAAAGATTTTATACGGCTAGCTTCGAGAGATTCGTTGAGGGTGTCTGCAATTAGCTGCGTGACATGGTTTAGCTGTAAAGGTTTAACAGTAATATTATGGATGGCAGCCCCACTTTCTCGAATCTTTTCTAATGTCTGAATCAAGGGATGAGCTGGATTGACTTCGTTATCCCGATAAGCTCCGATCGTTAACAGATATTGGCTGTCGCGATCGCTCATCAGCAGTTGGATTAATTTGAGGGATGCTGAATCAGCCCATTGCAAGTCGTCTAGGAAAAGAACGAGGGGGTGTTCGGGTTGACAAAATACTTTGAAGAACTGTTGAAAAACGCGATTAAAGCGGTTTTGGGATTCATGGGAACTCAGTTGCGGTACTTCTGGCTGATGACCGACAATCAGTTCAAGTTCGGGGATAACATTAATAATTAGAGAACCATTTTGACTCAGTGCCGTTAAAAGCTTCTCTTTCCAAACAGCTATTTTTTCAGAATCTTCTGTTAATAGCTGTCGCAAGAGTGATTGGAAAGCTTGAATCAGCGAAGCGTAAGGAATATTGCGCTTAAACTGGTCAAATTTACCAGCAATAAAATACCCCCGCTTGGCTGCAACAGGTTTGTGAACTTCATTCACTAAGCAAGATTTGCCAATTCCCGAATAACCGCTGACCAGCATCATTTCGGCTGTGCCGAGGCTGGTTCGTTCAAACGCTTCCATTAATACAGCTACCTCTTCTTCCCTGCCGTAGAGCTTCTGCGGGATCAGCAGTTGACCGGATAAATCTTTAGACCCTACAATGAATGGTGAAATTGTGCCGAATTCCTGTAGCTGAGTTAGGCAATTTTCTAGATCCGCTTTTAATCCCTCAGCAGTTTGATACCGCTCTTCTGCTGTTTTGGCTAATAATTTGAGCGTGATGTCAGAAATTGCTTGGGGAATTTCTGGATTTAACTGAATCGGCGGAACTGGTTGCTTTGCTAAATGGCAGTGAACCAATTCCATTGGGTCAGTAGCTGCAAAAGGTAGGGAACCTGTCAGCATTTCATAAAAGGTTGCACCCAAAGAGTAAAAGTCGGTACGATAGTCAATCGACCGATTCATCCGACCCGTTTGCTCTGGGGATATATAGGCTAGCGTGCCTTCTAGACAATTAGGATTGTTAATTATTTGGTTTTCTGTGCCCAGGCGAGAAGAAATGCTAAAATCTATAATTTTAACCACCCAAGTTGCAGTATGGATGATAATATTTTTCGGCTTAATATCTTTATGAACGATTTGCTGTTTGTGGAGTTGCCCTAAAGTTTCCGCTAACTGAATTGCTATTCGGAGAAAGCCGATTTTATCGTTCTTGAGAGAAGCAAGGATGTAATTTAAAGATTGAGCGCCAAAATCTTCCATAATTAAGGCGAAGCTGTTCTGGTATCTTTCCAGCTCCAAGCACTTAACAACTCCTGGGATGTTCAAGTTTTTCGCGATTTCATATTGATACTTTAAATTAGCAACATCAATAGGATGTGGATACTGAGAGCGTAGTAGCTTAACAATAACAGGCTGTTGGTTCTGAAGCTTCAGCCCCCGATAAACAACTGTTTTCACGCCTTCATTAATTTTTTGAAAATTTGTGTAGCCCGGAAGTTTTAGCATATTTTTTGGTGATTAATAATTCGTTGATAGTGGCTTGAACAGAATTTACGCAACATCACCGCTCCTCTAGGGCAACCAGAGGCGACTTGCCCCTACAAAAGGCAAAGCCTTCTGCTGTTCGAGGTAAGCCCTGTTTAAATTATTCACTCTTATCGGGCAATACTGCGGACTGTTGCGGAGGATCTCGCCCCTGCAGAGTCTGGAGAGGTACGTTGTTGGGCGGGGGTTCTCAAAGAGCGCACCAGGGCAACAACGTACCTCTGACCAGAGTTCTGCCGATCGCAATCTCTCTCCTGTCGTTCGTATAGCTCGGTAATTAAAGATATTATTCCGTTTCGGTGTTAGCTTTTTTTTCGCTTCGAGCGCTGTAAATTCATTGCTGTTGCACCCTAACACAGGTTTCAGAACCAAGAATCCCTCTCACCAATAATTTGTTTTGCATATTCAATCTCAAAAATTTGTTTTAAGATAGCACGAGCAGCTTGCATAGCTGACATAACGGTTGCTTCGACACAGCCAGAATTATAACCGTTGTCGATCCAGTCACCCGTCAGGTAGAGGTTATTGAAGCCAGATTTATCAGTTTTGAGTCGGTACTTAGTGCTTCCGGGAACAGAAAGCACGTAACGCTCTGAAGGGTCGATATTGACTCGCCAGTATTGAGAGTAGAAACGTTTCTGTCCCTGCTGGTTTTTTAGATCGACAAGCAAATCCCAATTCAACCCTTGAGGATTTTCTGGAGTGGTAGCTTTAGGCCATAAGTTACCGATTTGGTTTTCGAGGAAGTTGATAGCCTGTTTTTCTACTTTCTCCTGTTCCCTTTTTGGGAAATCGCGATCGCTGCTGGGAGGAATTCCTGAGTCGGCTATTACGCCTGTAAAATAAGCAAGATTGTAGGGATAATGTTCGGAAGACCAATTTTCGCGCTGGATCAAATCACTCATATCGGCATAAGTATCGAGGGGTTCTACATAAGAACCGACCACAGGACTGCCCCCCCTCCATCCCAACTGCTGTAAATTTGATTTAAGCCACAACTGTCCGCCTTGAGTTGGAACTGTTTCGATTTGATTCACCATATTAGCCCATTTTTGATGAGCCGGATTTTTTTCAGCATTAATCAAATCGCCGCAGATAAAGGGTAAGGCTCCTAGAGAAATGCCGAGAATTACCAAGTCAAAATCTTCTCCAACATTGAGAGTGACTGGGGTTTCATTATTTTGCCACGGAGTCCAAAAAGACTCCAAATTTACCTGCTGTTGCTGGAGTTCTTCACCTTCTACAATTTGCTCGTAGCGGGGTTGGCTCGGCCAGCAGAGAAGTCTCTTAACTTTAATCAGCGGCTCGTATTCTTGCGATGGTTCTTTGAGATTCACCTGGCGTCCCAAAGAAATGCTAGCGATCGACTGCTGCGAATCGTCAAGGTGCAACTGTTTCACACGGTGGAAAAACTCAAACTTGACACCCCGACGTTTTAACACTTTATAAAGCGGGGCGAAAACCGTATCTCCCATACCAGCTTGCATTTTCCACATAATCGCCCCGCTGTACTGGAAAATTACGGTTGTTAGGATACGGATTGCTGTGCCTGCTGCTAGTCTGGGCTGATGAACGTTTCCCCCTGGAAAGGCATAAACAAGGTCATACAAAACGCGAATAAATGCTGAATTGATGCTGGTTTCCCCGGCCCCGTGTTTTTGTAGCCACTCTCTATAATCATATTCGTCTAAAGAGTCTAAAGAACCAGAATAAATTACTTCATCTACAAATAATCCCCGAATGTTGGCAAATGCTAAATCTAACAAAACTATAATCCGAAATGTATCGTCATCTTGCTCAATTTCTGACTCGATAGAGCTTCTCAACCGCTGCATAAATTGCTCTAAAAGCTTAAGAATGATGGTATGGTGTTCGGAGCGGTGAGTGCGGGGATCGTCTGGCAAAGATTTAGCAAGTTTGTAAGCCAGGTAAAGAAACGTTCCTTCTGATGTTAAATCAATAGTGTCTAAGGTAGTTCCTATCTGTTTCATCGCATTTTCCAACCACTGACACCAGCGGGTCGGTTCCTTGAGGAGTAACTGCACCAGTTGGTCGGGAAGGTGAAGCGGTGCAATTTCTGAGGTGAGTTTAAGAGTTTCCCCACCAATATCTATCTGTTTGGCAAGAAGTTCTAACCAGTTCGGGGTTTGCTGATTACTGGATAATTTGTTAGCTGAACACTGAGATTTTAAAGAGTTTGAATTTTCAAAACCATCGTGCATCAATTTGAGCAGGGAGCAGATATGCTCCCACATCGAAAAATAGCCCCCTCCTTCCCAAGGAAGCAATTTATTCGTGGGAAAGTTGAACGGCCAATGAATCCAGCGACCGTTAATATATTCTTCGAGAACTATGAGGCTGTGAGGCTTGAAGGCATCTTCTATACTCAAAAATGGGCCGTCTTCTCCTAATTCGTCGTAGCACTGCTTCATCACTCGAAAAGCATTCTCGTAAAATCCAAAGAAAATGTGCAATCCATGTTCTTCAATGCGGTAGGTAGGTTCGTGGTACGGTGGGTTCGTCTCCACGCTGCGTCCTGATGCGCCCTTACCTCCGAGACGCCAGCCCTGCTGGTACACGGTAATATCGTAGAGGGCATTCCACCCAGGCTGGCTGGTGAGTTCAAATGCAGTGGTTAGGGAGGCTACTCCCCCTCCCAAGATGGCAATTTTTTTGAGTTTGGATGCTGAGGTCATGTGTTTATTTGTATTATCTAGTTTCAAAAGTATATCCTTCAAAAGGGAGGTGGCGTGCCAATGCTGTTATGCAATGATGGCAAGTTATTGTCCACTTTTTTACAAGCTGACTCACAAAAAGTGTAGCCTAAGAATGCGCTTTCCAAACCGTAGTACCATTTTCGACTGTGAAATCAAAGTTGAGCCAGAAAACCAGCTTCGGCTGTATGTTTACTGATTGTTCTGTTTGTAGGCTGCCTTTATAAAGTCCCAGTTCCTTGACAATAGGGTGGCTGGCAAAATCGTAGATTGCCACCTCGAACTGAGAGCCAAAAGAATCAAAACTTAGGAGTCGCCCTGCGTGAAACTTTGACACTCTCATGGGAATTTCTACGATAGCTTGATAGCAAGCTTGTTTCCCGTTTTCTTCATCGCGGAACTGCTTGAGCATGACTACAGGAATTTCTGCATTGAGCAAGTATTCTAACAGATTCAGCGGTAGCCATAAGCCGGGAACTTCAATGATGCCGTCGTTCGCGAAAAGTAACTGCGTGATGTTAGTTACTGCTTCGGAATAACTCGCCCAATTTTTAGGTAATTGGCTTTTGCTCTCTACATTTTTGGACGATACTCTGATTAGCTGTTCCCATTTTGCTTCTGTTTGAGCCGTTAACGTTTTCCACGTATAAGTGTGCAAACTGAAGGGTTCTTGCAACCGATCTATTGGGGGAATGTTGAAACTTCCTATTTCCTTCGGGATGCCGTATACCTCGCGCCCTGAAACTAAAGCCGGTGAATTGCTGACAAATATGTAGGGGACGAACCAAGCAAAACGGTCTATTTTAAAGACTGGGCCGCATTGTTTCCCGACCATAGTCAAGACCCAAATAACAACTTCCTGCTCGTCAATATAACCCCGATCGCGGTCGGGCTTGTCTCTAGAAGCAAGGGAGTCTATAGTTCCAAAGGTTAGTATGATATAGTTTGTGGCTGGCCGGTACTCGACTTGTGGGCTGGCTAAATTATTGAGGTATTTGTCGCACAAACTCTGTAGTTGGTGCAAAGAACTTTCTAGCACAAATCCATAGAGGTTTGTACCTTTGATATCGTAGGGTTGTAGAAAACATTGCTCGTTAGCTCGTTCAATGTATTGCGGAGGTTTTGAATGGTTACTGCCGCCCGATAAAAATGTCTCACCAAATTTATGTGCTTCTTGTTCTATGCTTTCGCCTCTGGCAGCAAGGTCTTGGAGGAGTCGCTCTGGCGAGCCTGGCGGTTGTGCGAGGATGTCTGCTAATTTTTGCGGGTTATGGAGCAGTTCCGCGATCGCGCTGCTTGCTCCTAGTGCCGTGCGAAAGCCTGTTTGCAGAAGTTGAGCGGCGCTGTTAATATTCATTGCTTCATAACCTCATTATGAGTTAGCTTGCAAACTTTTTATATTTCAGTCATATCACAAATACTGATCGGTTCGATCTGAATTAACGCCAATTTTCTCAATTACAAACTCTTTATCAAGCGATCGAGAAAGCAAACCGAGCTCACAACCCACCTATACTTCATGTGACCGTTGGGGTGATCCATGTGGTGTAAATCTGACCCCGACAGCGGAGTCGGTCAAACTTGCTGCATTACTGCACTGGTAGGCGGAGATGGAGCGATTGCGGCGGTTGGGGGCGCTCATCATAAACTAACAGACCGCTGCCAACACGGTAACGAGCGTTTTCCAGTATTAGAAAGTATGGAAAGTGAAGAGATCGCTCCTCTGACTGGTTGTGCCCTAACCTCTAAGTATTTCTGCAACTGTTCGAGGTTGCGGTGCCCGCTGATTTCTTGAATAATCCGCAATGGGATACCCGCGTTGCTCATCGCTCGTCAGGGCCGACCTTCTGAGGCTGTGGGTGGAAGCGCCGATGATGCCGACTTTTTCGCAGGCTTCTTGGAATAGATGACAGGCGGCTTCCGGGTGCGCGTGTTTCCAGCGGTGGTTGAGGTGGCGGCTGGGGAATAGGTAGGGGTGTTTGGGATGTTTGTAGGTTTCTAACAGCAGCCTCAACTCTTGAATGATCGGGATAGTGCGGGTGCCGAGCTTGCCTTTGGTGTTGACGAAAGCGGATGATCATTTCGGAACGGATGACATTCGCCGGGGTAAAGACATCGATGACTTTCAAGCTGCAGGCTTCGGCAATCCGACAAGCGGTGTACAGCAAACTCCCAATAGGGGGCGGTCGCGGTCGCTTTGCAAACCTTTGTTAAATAAGAGTTCGATGTCCTCTTGAGTGAGTATTTTGGCTTGTCCGTGACCCTCGATCTTCATGCTTGGTGTATACCCGACCCGACACCTGAGAGTTTGCCACAAATACTGCATTACTGCATCGGTCGGGAGTATTTCTTAATGCGGTGGGTGAATGGGGTGAAGGGTTTGGTTCGGGCGATCGCTCCGGGGGGGTGATATGTTTGGTTAAGGGGCGTTGCTTAATCAGGGTATGAAAAGAATCACTTAAAAATACCAAAGCTTTGTAGATACTGGTTTCTATGACTTGCATATTTAGTCTTTCATATCCTAAATCAGCAACGCCTTTTTGACAGGCTGACCTCCTTTCGATCGTCCTCAATTTTCAGAAAACCGTAATCGCTGATTTACCAGACCAACCAAAAACCTTCCACCGAACAACGTGGCAGAGTTGTACTCACATTGTCCGGTCATCCGCCAGTAGCAAATCCAGGAATTACACAAAACCTATCTCTGCTACTGGCGAGTAACAAATTCCACACTTACGGAAAACCTAATTTTTCAGCAAAGATTAACACAAAAGTTAGAGTTTGTGTGCAGATTTTCTGCAAACGTTAAGAGTAATCTTAAGCATAATTAGATATCTGAGAAGGATTTGTTGTACGATAGCTAAAATGCCGTAAGGGTTGAGATTATTGACAATACAACTTATGTATCCTGAATGTATCACCCTATTATTCTGGTTTTAATCCTATAGAATTAGGGTGTCACAACTGAAAGCTTTTTTACAGTAGTTCTCGCCAACCACTACCCAGATAGTAGATAGTTTGCTGGCTACGGCACGCTTATTTGGTCAATCCTAAGCATTTAAAAAGCTGGTTTAGCAGCGGCTGACACTTTACTTAATAAACCAGGAATAGGCTATATTAGTTAGCCTTGAAATATCCGCCGTTTAAGCATCGCCCAAGAGCGTTGCAGCACTCAACATAGCAACAGCCCCTTCCTCCTCCAAAGGTCGCGAAAACAAGTACCCTTGATAGGAACTGCATCCCAAAGAACGGAGTATAATTAGTTGCTCTTGCGTCTCCACCCCTTCTGCGATTGCCTCTAATTCCAAAGAACTCGCCAGATTTAAAATGGCCTCCAACAAAGTCAAATTTTTCCCTCCTTTCTCCACGCAGCAAACAAAAGAGCGGTCAATTTTGAGAGTATCAATCGGCAGCAATTGTAAGTAAGATAAATTTGAATAACCCGTGCCAAAATCATCCAAACACACCTTAACCTGCCGAGCTTTCAATAGCTCTAGCACCCCAGCAGCCTCCTCAGCATTCTCCATTAAAACACTCTCGGTAATCTCTAACTTCAAAAATTCGCCCTTCAAGTTATGCACTCGCAGCAGTGAGTCTAAAAGCGGTAACAAATTAGGAGCAAATAGCTGAAGTCCCGATAAATTAACACTCATATTTAAAGGCAAATAGTCAGGGAATTGCAACTGCCATTTACTTAAACAAGCCACTGCTTCCGACAGTACCCACTCCCCTAGTGCCACAATCAAACCCGTTCTTTCCGCCACGGGAATAAACTCGCTCGGAGAAACCAAGCCGCGGGTCGGATGCCGCCATCTTACCAACGCTTCAAACCCCACTATTTGACCAGTTACAAAAGATACAATTGGCTGATAATTCAGGTAAAACTGTTGTAAATTAATTGCATTTTGCAAGTCATTTTCCAACTGGAGTTGCTCTAAAGCTCTCGACTGCATACCAACATCAAATACAACAGTGCTACTAGCACCCCGAACAAAAGCCTCATGTCTAGCCGCGTCAGCCTCTCGCAGTAAATCTTCCGGCTCTTTGGTGCCAATTGCACCTAAAGCAATGCCAATACTAACGCTAGAAAAGACCGCAGTTCCATTTAAGTTAGACGGTATTTCTAATGCTTGACGAATGTGTTCTGCTGCCTCTAAAGCTAACTGAGAATTAGTAATATTTGCCAGCCAAATCGCAAACGCATCTTCTCCCACTCTTGCTATAAGATTCATATTCAAAGCCCAAGCCTCTAACCGCCGTGCTACTTCTACTAGCAACTGCTCTCCTCTAGAGTGACCTAAGCTATATTTAACAATTTGATAACGGTTAAGAGTTAGCAATAAAATAGCTTCTAAATGACCCGGTTCTATTATAGAATTCCTGCCACTACGCATCTCCTTTAAGAGCAAATTACGGTTAGGTAAATCTGTCAGCTCGTCGTAAAATGCTTGGTAGCGGATTTGTGCATTCGCTGTAGCAAGTTCCTGCTCTTTTTTCCTAGCAAATCGCACAAACTCTAAAGTTTTATTAATGGTAACTTTTAAGTCATTTAAATCAATGGGCTTCGTTAAAAAATCAAAAGCACCCCTATTCATAGCTGTCCTAATATTTGGCATATCCCCATAAGCTGAAACCACTATAGCTTTGAGCGTCGGGTCAATAGCTGGCAGATTCTCTAACAAAGTTAACCCGTCCATTTCGGGCATATTAATATCAGTTAGCACCAAGTCAAAAGAGCCATTAGCGTGCAATTTATCTAAAGCTTGCACTCCATTAATTGCAAAATCAAACTCAAATTCTTGAGTGCTGATTTGACGCCGAAATAGCTGAAGGATTAGATATTCTAAAAGTGGTTCGTCATCAATTACTAAGATTTTAGATGTCATGGAATTGCTCTTGTTAGCAAGTAGCCAGGAGTTGAATTCTCTTGTAAGGACAGTCTCCTGTGATTGCCCCCTGGGGTTGCACCGTAAGTAAGTTTGGGGCAGGCAGGAAAGCACTGCTCCTACAGAAAACTCCTCATTTTGAGGACTTACGCTCCTAAACCGGGTCGATCTAAAAAATTGAAGATTCTCACTATAAATCTACGGAGAAACCCGGTTTTTAGCCTGTGCGTAAGTGTTGACTTGATCTGTTCCCAACCCTTAAGTGGGAATTTCAATAATAAATTCTGTTCCCTCGCCTGGTGTAGAGTTACAACTGAGCCATCCCCCGTGTTTTTCTTCAACAATAGACCGCGAAATTGATAAACCTAATCCCGTCCCTTTACCCACAGATTTTGTAGTAAATAAGTGGTTAAATACCCGCCCCTTCACTTCTTCAGTCATCCCCATTCCATTGTCTGCAATAGAAATTATAACATGAGGAGCGGAATTCTCCTTGATAATTTTTTCACTCTCATCGGTAAGGAAAGTGCGAATCCTGATCAAATTAGGATTCGCCTTAATTTCATCGCGACTCCGCCCTAAATCCCACTCTTCCAATGCGTCAATGGCATTAGCAATGATATTTAAAAACACCTGATTTAACTGTCCGGGATAACACTCTACTGGGGGTAATTCTTCGTAGTTTTTTAGCACTTGAATTTCGGGTTTACCCTCATTCGCTTTGAGCCGATGTCTCAAAATTAATAAGCTACTATCAATTCCTTCATGGATATTGAAACGAACTTTGGATTTAGTATCGGTCCGCGAAAAAGTCCTCAGAGAAATGCTGATTCCCCGAATGCGCTCAGTTCCTTCTTTCATAGAACTGAGCAGTTGTGGCAAGTCTTCTAAGAGAAAAGGGAGGTCAAGAGCTTCAATTTGAGTTTGTACTTCTGGATTATTTAGGGAGCAGTGTTCTTGATAAATATTGAGAGCAGTCATCAATTCTTGAAAGTAGCTTTCGGCGTGTTCAATGTTTCCTATAATGAAGCTGATGGGATTGTAAATTTCGTGGGCAACTCCGGCAACTAACTGGCCGACGGAAGCCATTTTTTCGTTTTGAATGAGTTGAGTTTGCACCTCTTGAAGTTCTGTTAAATTTTGTCTGACTTGTTTGACAGTTTCTAAGGCTCTTTGGATGGTGATTTCCATGTCCTGAAAATCAATGGGTTTTGTCAAAAAGTCAAAAGCTCCCCGGTTCATGGCAGTTCTAATGTTTTGCATATCTCCATAGGCGGAGATGACGACTGCTTTTAATGTATTGTCGATTTCTGAGAGTTTTTCTAGTAAAGTTAACCCGTCCATTTCGGGCATATTAATATCTGTTAGCACTAAATCAAATGGTGGAGATTCTGCAATTTTTTCTAAGGCTTCTCTGCCATTGTGAGCAAAGACAAATTCAATTTCTTTGACCCGAATTTTTTGCCTGAATTTTTGTTGAATGACGTATTCTAAAAGTTGTTCATCATCGACGACTAGGATTTTGGCTGTCATGGGGAGCTATCCTGTATCCTATGGTAGAAATAACTAGGGTCACTAGCTTAATATAGCGCGTTGTTTAAAATTTGTAAAGGGTTCAACTTATTAATGAGGATGTAGTCAGGAAGAAGGAAGAAAACTTATGCAATCACCTTTTTAGTCATCCGTCTTTTACGTTTAATTAAAGGGATCTACTTAACTTAAGATGCACTGTATAATTATAAGCCGTGCTGGTGGGTTGGGTTTGTGTAGAAGCGGTCTCAAACTTCGAGTAAAGTTATTGATGTAGTGTTTTAGCGCCTCTATCGTGCGCCAGAGCTATTTAACTTTTGGGCAAATTAATGATAAATTCCGTGTAATTTCCGGTTTCGGTTTGCACTTCCAAATTGCCCCGATGTTGTCCAACAATGATATCGTGAGTGATGGATAAACCTAAACCTGTGCCCTGTCCGGGAGGCTTGGTAGTGAAGAAAGGGAGGAATATTTTTTGTTGATTTTCTTTAGGAATACCGATGCCATTATCATGAATGCGAATTTCTATTGCAGTGGCTAGAGTTTTAGTGGTAATAGAAACTGTGGGAGTGAAATCTCCGGTTACTTTAAATTGTTTAATATGGGAGGCATAGCAAGCATTATCGATGATGTTAATTAAGGCGCGACTGAGGTCAGAAAAAGCGACATCTAGTTCTTCAATTGATTGGTCATAGTCGGTTTTTAGGGTAAGATTGAAGGTTTTATCTTTGGCACGGATGCTGTGGTAAGCTAATTGTAGGGCTTGAGCGACGAGGGCGTTGATGTCGGTTTTTTGGCGGCTACTGCCCTCGCTGCGAGCGTGCATTAGCATACTTTGAATAATGCTGTTGGCACGTTGTCCTTGTTCGTTAATTTCTGATACGTTGCGCTTAAGATAGGTGAGGTTTTCGTTAATTAATTCCAGAGATTCTGAGTCTAAGTTTTGGGATTGGCGGTCTATTTCTTCTGCGATTTCAGATGTTAAGTCTTCTGAGAGAGTAGCAAGAGAAGTGACGAAGTTGATGGGATTGCGGATTTCGTGGGCCACACCTGCGGTGAGGGCTCCGAGGGAGGCGAGTTTTTCTGAGGCTACTATTTGTTTTTGAGCTGTTTTTAATTCGGCGGTTCGTTCCTCAACTTTCTGTTCTAGGGTTTCCGAATAGGCTGCAAGTTGTTGATTCGCTTGTTCTAAGTTTTGGTTGAGTTGATTGACTTCTGCGTAAAGTTTTGCATTGCTAATAGCGATAGCAGATTGTCCCGATAGCATTTGTAAGACTGTGAGTCTGTCAGCGGTAAAGGCGACGGTAGTCAAGTTATTTTCGAGATAGATAATCCCTGTAAGTTGACCTTGATTGAGCAGGGGTGTACACAAGATTGATTTGGACTGATTGTGTTGGATGTAGGGGTCTTTTTTAAAGATACCTTCATGGCTGGCATCGTTTAAAACGACTGTTTCTTTAGTGCGGGCAACGTAGTTGATAATCGCGGCTGGAACTGCATTTTCAAGGAGAGAAACGGAAATAGTTTCCTCTTCTAGTTGTTGAGGATGGGTCAATACGGTGAGGTCGTTACCTTCCACGATTCCGGTGGCTGAAATCACCCACTGATTCTCACTTGGGTGAGATAAAAAAGTGGGTTTTGTGAGCAATGAGCCGCGAGTAGCTCCGGCATTTTCTATGAGAATGGTCATTAATTTACTTAGCAGTTCGCTGAGAACAATTTCCCCAGATAACGCCTGTGCTGCTTTCATAATTGTATCGAGGTCAAGTGCTGTTGAATGGCTGGAAGTAGAGGTTGTCGTCCAGTTTGAGGTGGTTGTGCTAATGGGGTCGAGGCTGATAGTTTCAGACTGCTGCGTGCGGGATATGAGATGGGGATATGTTTCTTCTAAGTCTCGGACTTTGGCGACTGCTCCCCAGCGAATGTAGCAGTAATAGGCTTCGGTCATGTAGGTTTTGGCGACTTTTTCTCTACCGATGGCTAAATAAAATTCGGCGGCGCGTTCGTTAGCGAGGGCTTCTTCTTGGATGAATCTTTGTTCTTTGGCTCCATTGATGGCTCGTTCGTAGTAGGTTATTGCTGTCTCGTTTTGTCCCAATACTCGCGCTTTTTCAGCTTCTACGAGTTCGTATTTGTGCTGGAAGTTCATCGGGGCGTGGTGCGCCCAGTTTTTCATTTGTTTTTGATGAGATGCTACTTTTTTTAGGTATTGCTTTTGTTCGGTTTTGGTGGTGGCTGGATAGTGGATGAGGAGGGATAGGGAATAGTAGAAGTTGTATGTACTTGGCAGCATAGCACCACTCAAGTTTTGCTTGTATTTTTCTAGTGAAATAGCTGTTTCAAGACTCTGATCAAAATGTTTAAATAAAAAAAATAAAATAAGTTTAGCTAAGAAAAAATAAGCAAGTGCTGTATTATTATTAGCTTTTTTTAAAATAGATAATTTTTGCAATTCATCGAAGCTTTCTCCTGTTAGTATAGTAGTATTAGTAGATTCATTTTTTATATTTAAGACAAATTGATTCCAGATAGCCAAAAGATCAGCCGTAAATTCTTGCTTGTAATTTTTAAGTGCTTTTAGATAGCGCTGCTGAACATTAGCAACATATTCTAGGTGTTCACCGCTCCAGAAAATATTAGTAGAATGGTACAACGCTGCATAACCTGCATATTCTAAATCTCCGGTTTCTACCCCACTTTTAAAAGCCTCAGTTAGAGGAATTATTGTATTTTTTATGGGTTCTTTACACTCTCGAATAAAATGGTTAAATGAATGGTATACCTTAGCTTTTATTTCTTTAGCGTTAAACTGCTCCAATAAAGTCAAAGCTAGTTGTCCAAATTGATACCCAGAATCAGTATCTTCTAGCACTCCACAAAGCAACATACCATACATACAATAACCCTGAGCAGATAAAGCTGCATTCCCATATTTGACAGAAAGATAAACAATTTTAAAGACAACAAGTGGAAAAAGAGCGGGACTAGCAGCAAAAGCTGCCGGAATAATATTCATCAAAATCCTTATAGCTGCCAGATGATCGGGGCTGGTCATCTCTGGCAAACTTGCTAAATCTCGAATTTGTTTTCTCCCTACTATAAATTTAGTACGAAATAATTCAAGCATTATACTGATATTGTTTGGATGGAGAGGCAAAGATATTCCCAATTTTTTTAGCACTTGTAATGCTGTTTCTAAGGCTTTTTGAGGCTGATTTTGGGATAAATAAAACGGAATTTTTAATTCATACACTTTGATTGTTTCAAGTAGGGTTTTTGTTTGTGAAATAACAATTTTAGATAGTTTTTGTGTCTTTTCAAAATTAAGATTGAGGTATTCTGCTTCCAATGTTTCTAAGTAGATATCTCGCGTCAATTCATAGTGACTTTGCCAGCTATCTTCTGGCATAAGTTCTAATCCCACATTCAAATATCTGACAGCCACCTCATAGGCTGTCGCTGCTTTTGCTTTGCGTCCAGCAATTAAATTAAAGTTAGCAAGTTGATTTTTTTCTGACTGCTGCGTAATAAATTCTACGCCAATATTTAACTGATTGACAATATCAAATATATTCTCTTCCAAGGCGTTTTCTGCGTATTGATCCAACAAGAGCGTACCAATTTTCAAGTGCGTTGCTTTTTTCTGAGTTTCAGGAATCATTGAATAGGCTGCTTGTTGCACCCGATCATGTAAAAATTTGTAGCCAACTCTCGATTCATCAAAAAGTAGCGTCTCCTGCTCTTCTGACTGAAAAGCCAGAGGGATTTTGTAGTCGTTACTTAGGGGTAATATTAGACCTGATTGAAGTGCTGACCACAAATTATCGGCTGTCTCTAGCGGAGATTTTTTATTAACAATCGCGCAGACATCTAAGTTAAAGCGGTTGCCGATACAAGCAGCTAATTGTAATATTTGTTGCGTAGACTCTGGCAGTTTTTGAATGTTTTTAGCTACGAGTTCCACAACATTATAATCAGCAATTCCCAGGGAGTGAATCTGCTTGAGATCCCATTGCCAGCGAGTTTTTATAAAATCAAACTTTAACAGTTGTTCAGAGTATAGAGTCTTGAAAAGTTGTGTTAAGAAGAACGGATTACCCTGAGTTTTATTGAAAAGTAAGTCTGCTAATTTTATGGAATTGTTATCTCCCTGAAGAGTATCGGCTACTAATTGGCGGACGTTGCTAATATCTAAAGCCTGGAGGACGATATTATTTACAACCGCACCTGTTTTTTCAATCTGTTCAATGGTTTGAATCGTCGGATGAGTTGGGCTGACTTCATTATCTCGATAAGCTCCAATTAGTAATAGATATTCGCTCTCGGTGTCTGTGATCAAGAGTTGGAGCAACTTCAGAGACGCTGAATCTGCCCACTGCAAATCATCTAGGAACAGAACAAGCGGATGTTCGGGCTTAGTAAATACATGAATAAATTGTTTATAAACTCGGTTGAAGCGATTTTGAGATTCAGTTGACCCTAGCTCGGGAACTTCTGGCTGTTCGCCCATAATCAATTCTACTTCAGGAATCACGTCGATAATTACCCGTCCATTTTGTCCCAAAGCTTCTACAAGTTGCTCTTTCCAAATTTCTATATTTTCAGAGTTTTCTGTTAACAGTTGCCGGATTAATTCTTGAAAAGCTTGAATTAAGGCTGCATAGGGAATATTTTTTTTAAATTGATCGAATTTCCCGGCAATACAATAACCGCGCTGGCGTACTATTGGTTTGTGAACTTCTTGCACAACGCAGGTTTTTCCAATGCCTGAATAACCGCTGACAAGCATCATTTCTGTTGAGCCAACTGCAACTCGTTCAAAGGCTGCCATTAGGGTTGCAACTTCTGTTTCTCGTCCATATAGTTTTTGAGGAATGAGAAATTGACCAAATCGATCCAACTTACCCACTGTGAAATCTTTAATTTGTCCAGATGCTTCTAATTGTTTAAGACATTCTTCTAAATCACCTAAAAGTCCGCGAGCGCTTTGATATCTGTCTTCAGCAGTTTTGGCTAATAATTTCATTACGATGTCAACAACAGCCTTGGGAATTTCGGGATTTAGCTGATTTAGCAAGGGGGGTTGTTTCGCGATGTGGCAATGCACCAATTCCATTGGGTCGTTAGAATTAAAAGGTAGCTGACCCGCAAGCATTTCGTAGAAGGTAATGCCAAGGGAGTAAAAGTCTGTGCGGTAGTCAATTGAACGATTCATTCTCCCCGTTTGTTCGGGAGACATATAGGCGAGAGAGCCTTCGATATAGTTGGGGTTACTAATAGTAGAATTTTCTTTTTCTAGGCGTGTGGCGATGCTAAAATCGATGAGCTTGATTTGCCTATTTTCTGGTTTTATGAGGATATTTTGGGGTTTAATGTCTTTGTGGATAATGTGGTTTTGATGCAGTTCTCCGAGAATCTTAGCGAGTTGACTGGCGATTTGAAGAAAGTTAATTAAGTTCGTTTTTTTAGAGTTAATATATTCCTTGAGGGGCTGTCCGCCCAAATCTTCTAAAATCAGAGCAACTCCGTGTTCATAAGGTTTTAATTCGATGGGTTTGATAATGCCTGGAATGTTTAAAGAGTGGAGGATTTGATATTCGTGCCTGATTCGGGCGATTTCTTCTAGGGTCGGATACTCAGCTTTGAGAGTTTTGATGATGACAGGAGTGTGTTCTAACTCGTAGCGACCTTGATAAATAACAGTTTTTGTACCTTCGTGGAGGGAGGCGATCAGTTGATATCCGGGTATAGGGGTTCTCATGGTATATTTTTAAAAGGGGTATGGTACTGAAAGAGCATGATATTGATGAACCCTGAGTTGATATATCATGTTATCAGTTTTTGATATTTTACCTTTGTCTCGAAGATTACTTTCGATCTAAAACAAAAACTTAAGGTTTAATTAATTAAATCTTAAGTTTTGACAAAATATAGTTAGCGGATAAAAAGTCGAAGCTTTATCCGAACACAACCAGACTAGCGCAGCTCCCTAATCTATTATCGTGCGCCTACAAGTGTGGCTATTAATTTTTCTGAGGGGGTTGGAGCAGACCCTAGAGCTACATCGCCCCATCGGATAATACTGGCAGCGGAACTGCCAGAAAAACCGTGCGAATAAATCATCACTAAATCGTCTTTTCTGATTTTTTTCAAGGCCGCTGCATGATATAAAGCAGCTATAGCTGAAACTACGGAAATATTAGCATACGTGGGAAAAATGTCGATAGTTTTTTCTTTAGGTATATTTAGTTCTAAAGCACAAAAATCGACATAACCTGCTGCTGGCGGGTAAAAAATGAAGTAGTCTATATCCTCCACTTTCATTCCAGATTTAGACAAAACTTTTTGGCAGCATTGCTGGAAATATTTAATGAATAAAGAAGTGGCGTATTTCACTGTCTCTTTATTCACTGTAATGAATATTCTTGGATTGCCGATTTTATCCACTGTAAATCTGGAATAAACTATTCCACAGGTATCATGAGTGTTTGTGGAATAGGAATTGAGTAAACCTTGTCCTTCTTCTAGTTTCTCAACAATGAAAGCGGCGGAGCCATCTCCAAGCGTGAATGAAAAAGAATTAGTATATTCTATGTGCTGGGAATAATTGCAGGATAAGGAGACTAATACCCTTTTAAATCTTTTATCTCTGATTAACGCAACAGCATTGTCTAAGGCTAATAGAGCGCCTCCACATGTGGCGTTCAAATTCCAAGCCGCACCTCGAAAACCTAATTTTTGTGAAATAAAAGTAGCGTTGCCAATCACTAATTGTTCGGAAAACATAGCACAAGAAATTAGCAAGTCAACATCGTTAATTTCTAATTTTTTGGCTTGCAATACCTTTTGAATAGCTCCACATTCAAGAGAAATAGAAGTTTCGCCTTCAGCCAAAACTCTTCTTTCTAACGCTCCCCTGAATATATCTTCTCGGTAAGGTTTTACTGCCTGTACCCAATTGAGATTTTCTTGAAAATCATTATCAAACAGTCGCACTTTTTGATTTTTTTGCTCAAGCTCAGCTAAGAACTCTGGATAATTCTTTTTCCAGTAATCATTAGTACGTACGCGCTCGGGAAAATTAACTGCTATTGCGCGGATTCCTACAGCTTGGTTCATCTTGACAAGACTCCTTTGAACAGAAATAAAGAACATGGAAATTTGGACATTTGCCAGCTCTAGGCTCTAACTCCTAGAGCTGGCAAATTTAATGCTCATTAGCTAAGAATTATCTCTTAACAATGAGCAACTTAACTATGCGCCTCGCGCAAAACCCGCCTCAAAACTTTCCCCGTCGCATTCTTTGGCAGCGAATCAACAAACCGGACAAGGTGAGGAACCTTATAAGCAGCTATCTGCTTAGAGCAGAAAGAAATCACATCCTCTGGCGCGACAACTTGCCCATTGTTAAGGACAATATTAGCCAAAATCCTCTCACCTTTCACTCTGTCAGGAACACCATAAATAGCCACTTCCGCCACCGCTGGATGTTGAGAAATTACCCGCTCTAATTCACTCGGATAAACCTTAAATCCAGAAACATTAATCATGTCTTTTAAGCGGTCAACAATGTAGAAATAGCCCTCTTCATCCATGCGGCCCAAATCTCCAGTATGAAACCAACCATTTGACATAACTTGGGCCGTTTCAGCGGGACGGTTCCAATAGCTCGACATCACATTAGGCCCGCGAATAATAATCTCGCCAACTTCGCCGACATCAACTTCTGAACCCTCACTATTCACCACCTTCATTTCCACATTATCAATGGGCATTCCAATTGAGCCCGGCTTATATTTCAAGTAATGGTTGTAACAAGAAAAAGGCGAAGTTTCCGTCAAACCGTACCCTTCATGGATCACCAGACCATACTGTTCTTGCCACTGCTCTACAACTTCCAAGGGCATTCTGGCAGCAGCACTAAAATAATAGCGTACTGAGTTAAAGTTGCATTCATCCGGTGACATTTCTAACAGCTTGGCAAAGGCGGTCGGGACTCCAAAAAACATTGTAATCTGCTCTGCAGCCGTTACTTGCAACACTTCGGTCGGATAAAACCTGCGCTGCAAAATAATAGTCGCACAAGCATTCAATCCCGCATTCAGAATAAAATTCTGACCGAAACAGTGAAACAAAGGTAAATACAAAAGTAACCGATCCTCAGCCCTCATACCGCAGCAGTGCTTGACAGAGTGCATATTTGAAGTCACATTCCCATGAGAAAGCACAGCGCCTTTAGGAAAACCCGTCGTCCCCGATGTATAGATAATTGCAGCGGGTTCTGTAGGTTCCATTTCAATAGCTTTAGCTTCAGTGGAAGCATTTGCTATCAGTTGTAACAAACTGATTTCTTTACAGCTTAAACTCAGCTTGCTCCCAGAAATATGAGAAGAATGGCTACCAACCACAATCGGGGGTTTAATAACTCTATCTTCAGCAATCAAAATGTATTGAAGGTAAGCTAAATCATCATCAGGCACTTGCATTCGCAATGATTCTGTCGCAATTACTATCTTAGCCGCACAGTCATTGAGAATAAACCGAACTTCATCGCTTTTGAGCATTGCATTGATAGAAACTGCTACAGCCCCGATCTTTAAGATGCCCAGATAAGAGATGACAAATTCGGGAATATTAGGCAGGAAGAGAGCGACGCAATC
Organism: Microcoleus sp. Pol8_D6; assembly: GCF_036700965.1. Lineage (NCBI taxonomy): Bacteria > Bacillati > Cyanobacteriota > Cyanophyceae > Oscillatoriales > Microcoleaceae > Microcoleus > Microcoleus sp. Pol8_D6. Next base: position 53,168 of record NZ_JAUBPW010000045.1, read on the forward strand.
TCCCCGTTTAATCCCCAATCCTTGCAAACCATTCGCAGCGCAGTTTGCTAATTGATTTAGCTGCTTGTAAGTAAAAGATTTACCTTCAAAAATTAAGGCAGTTTTCTGAGGGAAAAATCTACACCCTCTCTCGATATGCTCTGCAATGTTCATCTCTATTTTATTCTCGGTAAAATTGCCGCCAAACAATAGGTTTCGTGTTCAAGATTTGGATGCACTGGTGCACCGTCATTAAGACAAATCGGAAACCACGACCTAAAGCTTTTGCTCGCTCTTTTTTTTCGGAGGAAATATCCCCCACGCAACTCGGATGGATTGTCTGAGAAAATTGTTGCCAATCCCTCGGTTCAAGTTGATATACTTTGACGCATTGGCGAACAGCATCAGTCAAAAAATGTTGCTGACTTGACAATCTTTCTGCTTTTTTACTGGGGTAAATATCTCGCTGAAAAGCAGTTTCAGAGATGTTAACTGAAATATTGTGAGTAACCATTGTTGTGCCTTTCTAGTAATATTTAACAATCCTTTGCAACCGCAAAATTTGACTGCTTGCGTAACAGACAAGCAGCTCTTAACGAGTGAAATTTTCAACTCATTTTTCCAACGTTTTGCAGACTATTCTTAGCTACAAATGACCTGTTTTACCTAGGACATGAGAGGGGGAAAAGGAAAGAAAATAATGTAAATTTTTGACAACAATTTTTCCCCTTTTCCTTCCTCTTCCTACTTCAAACTTGATAAAATCTGATTCACAGCTTGCACAATTCGTCCTTCCTGTGCAATGTCAGCAGCAATCATGGCAATGTGCAAATCTAAAGATTGCTCGTTGTCGTTCCAGATGTAAGACTTGTCAACATTAGGTGGCTGTCCCACAACTTTGCGCACAGCCTCATATAGCGGTAAGCTAAGTGGCGACAAACACTCGCGCGCGTCATAGTGACCGGCGACTTGATGGGTTCGCAAATCAACAGCTTGGACGGCAAACATTAGGGAAATTGCCATATACTGCTGGAACAATTCAATTGAGCGACGAGCTAAATTAGCTGAAGCGAATCCTTGGCTATTGATATTCTGATTGAATTGTTCGGCGTGAGTGGGAAAGCGGTCAGCAATTGAGTTTCCGTAAAAAGTCAACAGCGGCATAATGGAATTTCCCACTATTTGCAGACCTTTTAATCCCATGTTGACCTTACGGCTAGTGTTGCCAACCAGAGAAGGCGACAAACCATTATTAAATTCAGGTGCAGCTAACAACGCAATTTGTACATCCAAATGCTTAGCCAGCAGCCCTAAAAGATAGCGCAAACGATCCATTCCCACACCAACATACTGTCCCAGAAAATTGCCGCCGTGATAGCTAGCTTGATTCTCAGTATCGATTAAGGGGTTGTCAGTAACAGAGTTAATTTCCACTTCAATCTGCTGGGAAATTTCTGCGATTCCATCCACAATCGGCCCCATGTACTGAGGCAAACAACGCAGCGAATAACGGTCTTGTATCGGATGATGGCCGCGAGACTCGTGGGAACCATCTAACTCATCTCGATTCAAGCAGGAACCTGCGAGGAGTTCGACCATTTGGGAAGCCGCCCACACTTGACCAAAATGAGGCTTGAGCTTGTGAATGAAGGGGTGGAACGATTGATTTGTTCCGCCTAATCCTTGGATTGTCAAGGCATGAGTACCCATTGCCAAGGCAAGTATTACTTGCGAATCCCGGACGCAGTTGGCAGCAATGCCGGTCATTACAGACGTACCATTGGTCATTGCCAGCCCTTCTTTGGGGCGCAAATCAATTCTTGGTAAATCTAATATTTCTAGCGCTTGAATTGCTGACATTTCTCTGCCGTTAAAATCAACAGTGAAACAGTCATCTAGACCTATTAATGCGCCCGTGATGTGCGCTAGGGGAACTAAATCGCCGGAAGCGCCGATGGAGCCCAATTCACAAACGTGAGGCGTGACTCCTGCGTTTAGAAATGCGATCATCCGCTCAATTAACTCCAGCCGAATTCCTGAAGCGCCCTGGAGGTGGGAGTTAATTCGCAAGAGCATGGCGGCGCGGACGCAAGCTGTGGGCAGCTTTGGCCCTGCACCAGCTTTGAGAAACCAAATCAAATTGTTTTGTAAACTCGCGGCTTCTTCAGGTGCGATCGCTGTATTGGCCATCCCACCAAAGCCAGTTGTGACTCCGTAAATCGGCTTTCCCGACTCGACAGCATTCGCAATGTAGTCGCAGGATGCTTGCACTCGTTCCGCAACATCGCTTTCATCATTTAACCGAACTCTGGTTCCACAACGGGCAACCCTGGCAACTTCTTCTACACTCAGCCGTCGGTTCCCCACAGTTACGTTACTCAAATTAGGCTCCGGCCATTTGGGTAATTGTAGAGAAATCGGCTCTGTTAAGTTTCTTGACACTTCTTAGATCCTAAATTTATAGATAGATGCCACTCAAATGTGACTCTAGTCACAGCACACTCGAAATCGGGATGTTACTTTGAATTAAATGACAGAGAAATATGATAGATACCATACTCTGCCATTCGTATTCAAATATTGCCTTTCGTTTCGTAAAACAAGCCGCAGCCATTAGACATCACCGATGAGGAGTCTACAAGCCTTATTGCGTTAAGGCTGGAAGCTTAAATTCGGTTGGCGTCTATTGTGCTCAGGGCAAAATAAAACTGCGCCGACACTACATTATGCGGGCAGAGTTATAATTGATTGAGTTATTAAAGCTGTTAAGCTGTTACTGGGGCTATTGACCGATAACTTCAGGACAATACCACCGCTCAAGGCTAATCATAGATTTTTGTCACAAAACGTTACAATGATTTCCGAAATTTTTAGGATGACTATTGAACGCTACGGGATATCTGGAAAACAGTTATCCAAGTTTTCAGGCGTTAGCGAGAATCATATTTCTGAGTTTCGGCGGGACAAGACAGGCATCTCTACGGAGGTGCTGTGGAAATTAATCGAGGCAATGGACGAGATTAAGCCGGGAGCCCGCGTTTACTTCTGTAATCGGCTGACGGGTGGAGAGGGATTTGGCAACAGCAGCCAGATGTCAGTGCCAAAGCACCTAGAGTCTTTGTTAGATATGCAGATATTGGTTGATGGACTCTCTGACGACAGTTTGGCCTTGCTACTGATGGTGGTGGCGGCGCGGATTAAGAATAGTGTTTCCTCTCCTGCTAAGGGTTTTGAGCTAATTGGCTAATAATTTAACGGCTCGTTTGTACAGGCAATAATTCCACAACTATTGCCCCATTTCTGAAACTATTGCTGAACAGGATTAAGAGAGATTACGCTGATTTCACTAACTTTTTTATCGCCTCTAAAAATCAGTAAAATTCTGTGAAACATCAAAAATTAGAAAAGAGCGGACAGTCTCCATTAAGACAACTTTAAAAGGAGATATAGCCTTTTTCAAAAAGGTGAGGTACGAATTTTGACCTGGAAAGCTTGACAATACAGGGTTTCTGTATACCTGATTTATCTGAGAACCGCTATAAACTTCATCAACATCATGACGGATAGCATTCAGCATCTCATCGAGCCGCACATTCAAGATTTGGGTGGATTCCAAGCGCGCCGCTTGCTTCCCTCAGACGTTCTAGCACTGGTAGGCCCGTTCATCTTTTTTGACCATCTGGGCCCTGCGGTGTTTCCACCGGCCGGGGCGTGGATGTCAGACCGCATCCGCACATCAACTTAGCAACCGTCACCTACCTGTTTGAAGGTGTTTTG
>NZ_JAUBPW010000046.1:0-54244 GCF_036700965.1 Microcoleus sp. Pol8_D6
CGGGACAATTCGGCATAGTTCACAAAAAACTTATCAAGGCTACTATCTTACCATCATTACTTCTTGGCCACTACCGGATGTTTAAGTCTGGAATGTTATCGTTATTACAGTTTTCGGCAGTGAAGGATTGGGGACTTGTGCCGGCAGGAAAGTTGGTACCGGTACTGAAAGTAGACATGATTAATTTACCTAGCTGATACTTCTGGTTTATGAGATGCCAGCAAGTCTACAAAAGCACCAGCTCTGCTGTATAGTAAATTCTTGCGGAAAACTTGCGAAAAATATAATTTTCTTGCGGAATTTATCCCTATTTGATGAAGAATTGTAACAGCGTCGGCGGGCAGGGGTTTTTTACGACAGGACTTACGCATCAATACCAAAGAAACCCGGTTTTTTACCAAAATACACAGGTTTCCCGATCGGGTAAAAAACTCGGTTTCTGAACCCCCGCAAGCCCTATGCGAAAATACTTTGCAACTACAAACTGCTTTTAATGTGACAGGGCTTGAGTTTTGTTAAAGCAGATCGCGATATTTCTTAGGAGTCAAACCGACAATTTTGCAGAATGTCTTACTAAAGTGACTTTGGTCGTGAAATCCGACTTGCTGGGATATATATTTTATTGATAACTCCGGTTTTTTAAACAATTGTTTTGCTTTTTCTATTCGGCACTGGGTCACGTACTGATGGGGCGTGACTCCAGTCGATTCTTTAAACATACGGCTGAAATGATAAGAACTAAGTTTTACTAAATTAGCAAGTTCACTTAAGTGCAAATCTCGGTTTATGTATTCATTAATGTAGTCAATAACTAGCTGCAATTGGCGGGGGTCAAGACCGCCTGCAACATCTCGCCGGTTCGGTCTCTGCGCGCCATAGCGGTGCAGTATGTGCAGTGAAAGCGCGTTTTTCAGTGCATCGACATAAAGACTACCGTTTAATCCGCCTGATTCCAATTCGGTTTTGAGTGCCCAGGCAATTCCGTGAATCAACGGATCGCGGGTTTGCCATTGCGGTATAATTTCAATGGGATTTGAATTGATTGATTCGCCAACTGTATTGTCGAAGTCGGTTGGTTCAAGAGCGATCGCCATAAATTCATAGTTTCCGGCTGCAACTGTTTGGAAATAAGTACCAGCAGCAGCGATGAAAATCTGCCCACTTTGCCATGATTCGCTACCGCAGTGTTTCCCGTTCACTGTTCCTTTTAGTGTTGCTGAATTGAGCATCAAGCCAACCGTGTGCTGTTCGAGACAGTGTTCGGGACATTCGTTTGGTGGCTGAGAGTGATATTCGACATGAATTCCTTGCCACTTGGCGCCGTGACTCGACAGGATTGCGGGGCGCGGGAGAATCACTTTCATCGCGTCTGTCTTGGCAAAATCAAGAATTAATGGTTTCTGTGGGGACATAGCTGGCACCGGCTGGACGAGTTGGTATTTTGTAGTTGACAACTCCTCGCCGTTCTACAGCGAGGATTCTTCTAAGCATCCGAGTGCCTCCGGGACTGACCGTCGGGACACAAATCGGAGTTAAATCTGCAACAGCGTTCCCAGCGTACAAACGTAAAATACATAAAATGTAATACTTACTGGTATTTTACGGAACAATCATGCACAGACGAGTTTTCCAGATTGCGATTTTACTTTTCCTCCAAGTCGTCCTGGTTCTAGGTGGGTGGGCGCAGCCTGCCGCGGCGCTGACTCCTGAACAGCAGCTATTGAGCGAAGCTTGGCGAATTGTCAATCGCTCTTATGTGGACGACAGCTTCAACTCTCAAAACTGGTGGTCGATTCGCCAAAAAGCTGTCAAGCAACCGCTTAACGACAGACAGCAGACTTACACGGCGATTCAGGGGATGCTGGCGAAACTCGACGACCCCTTCACTCGACTGCTGAAACCCGAACAGTACCGCAGCCTGCAGGTCAACACTTCGGGAGAATTGACGGGAGTGGGGCTGCAAATTGCGATCGACCCCCAGACAAATACCCTGACAGTGGTGGCTCCTTTGGCCGGCTCACCGGCGGATAAAGCTGGCATCCAACCCCTCGATCGCATTCTGAAAATTGATGGCACTCCTACCTCAGAATTGAGCCTAGACGAAGCAGCAACTAGAATGCGCGGCCGCATCGGCACTGCCGTTACCTTGACCTTGGGGCGCGAGGGAAGGGACGTTGCTGAGGACATTGAGCTAGTGCGCGATCGCATTGCTCTCAATCCGGTTTACGCCGAATTGCAATCGGCCTCGGAGAATTTGCCGCTGGGGTACATTCGCTTGAGTCAATTCAGCGCTAACGCCACTGAGGAAGTCGCTCACGCGATCGACCGCTTGGAAAAACAAGGAGCCGCCGCCTACATTCTCGATCTACGAAACAACCCGGGCGGACTATTGCAAGCAGGGATTGAAATTGCCCGCCTGTGGCTCGATTCCGGGACGATCGTCTACACGGTGAACCGACAGGGCATTCTCGGCAGTTTTGAAGCCTCTGGACAAGCCCTAACTAACGATCCACTGATTGTTTTGGTGAACAAGGGAACTGCCAGTGCTAGCGAAATTTTGGCGGGTGCGCTGCAAGATAACGGCAGAGCTCAACTGGTAGGAGAAAAGACTTTTGGCAAAGGACTGATTCAGTCGCTGTTTGATTTGTCTGACGGTTCTGGGTTGGCCGTGACTGTTGCTAAGTACGAGACACCGAACCATAAAGATATTAACAAGCTGGGGATTTCGCCCGATCGCGTAGTGCCTTTGGAACCCATCGCGCGCGATGAAATCGGCACCGCAGCAGACTTGCAATATCAAGCTGCACTGCAACTACTGAAAGAAAAAACCGTGCTGGCAAAGTCAGTATAAGCCGGAGTTTGAAGTTTTGAGATTGCAACAGGTAACAATACGCAGGTCTGTCTGTCTCTGCGTTTCGTTCCCGAGGACAGACAAGAATCATCCTAAAAACTCTTTAAGTCAAAAGTGATATCACGTCCGACAGATCCATCTGTCATTGTTCGCTGTGCGAAGCAATGACATAAAAGAATGATGCACATCGGACGTGATATCAAAACCCAAAACAGCCGTTCCCTTAAGGTTGCGGGGTTGATTCCTCGGCTTCGGGTACATCGGCTTCTTGCAAAATTACCTGACGCTGCTGCGGGTCAGCTTGGTTGCTTTGCTCTTGCATCACAGTTTTAGCAAGACTAGGGTCAAAGTAGCGGTTAAAGTCCGATCGCGACTGATTTACTCGCCCTTGGGTAAGATTGACTTCAGCTTGGATTTCGTGCAATTTTTCTTGCACCGCCCGGTAGTGAGGCCAAAGCTGAAGCAAAGCAGAAGTGGCACAGACTGAAAGTACCATGTTGACTGCCAACTTGACGCCTGTTTCGGCCGCGAGGGTTTGGTGAGGGTAGGAACGCTGGCGGCTGCTGCTGCGACGAGGAGTAACCCGAGGGGAGTTTTTTACAGGACGCAGTGGGGTAACGGTGGGTTGAATTGCTTGCATAATTTTTTTTCAAATACCTGAGACTGACGTTTTAGAGTTCAACAGAGCAAATTCTGAGCTTAACGCACACTCGCCGCTGTTAGTCAGGGTGCTGACAGCCAAAATTGTTGAGACAAAGGTGACGCCTGAAGACGGAATTTTCCCATAAAAATGCCTGCCCTTGCAGTCTCGTCTTGCTGAACACAAACAATCTAGTGCACTGGGGCAGCAATTGTCTGTATCTGTAATCCGAGAGATCTAACTGCTCAGGCAGGCGTTTTGCGGTTCGCAACTGGTGTCTGGAAACTATTTGTACAGTTCAGTTGACAGCCGGAAAGCCAAGATTCCGGGAATCAAAGCAATTACGAGCGCTACGTAGACTTGGGTATCTGTTAAAGACATATTCGCAAAACTCCTTTTCGCGGGCACGAGCTTTCACCAATTTGAGACAAATTGGCACTTTTGGGAATCATTTGTTACAACTTGCAACACAAATGGTTCCTCCGGGGAGGAGTGGCCTAGTGGCCGAGTGGCGCAGTGGCACAGTTTTTGAGTGTCGGAGGGAAAGAATTTTTCCTGGTTTCCTGGGACTGCTTGCTTCGGACGTTGTTCGGACGATCGCCTCCCACAGAATTACCGCGTTAGGTTAAGATTTAAGTGAAGGTGACACTAATGTTAGACAGAGCGGGTAATTTGCGCTGCGCTCGACCCTTGCCAATCTTAGGTGCACAAAATAGTTAATGATAGATCAATTTCTCGACGCTTCACCCAATTTTGGAGTTGACGGCTTTTTATTATTGTTGGTTTTGGTGGCTTTGGAGGCTGTACTTTCGGCTGACAACGCGATCGCCCTGGCGTCTATTTCTAAAGGTTTAGAAGATGCCAAGCAACAGCAAAATGCTCTCAACTTGGGTTTGATAATTGCTTTTGTACTGCGGATCGCCCTAATTTTAACGGCTACTTGGGTGATCCAATACTGGCAGTTTGAGCTGCTTGGTGCTCTCTACCTGTTGTGGCTGGTTTTCCAACATTTCACTTCAGAGACAGACTCCGAAGGAGAACATCACGGGCCCAGATTTGCGTCTGTGTGGCAAGCAATTCCCATGATTGCTTTTACGGATTTAGCGTTTTCATTGGATAGCGTTACTACTGCGATCGCTGTTTCTGACAACACTTTTATCGTCGTAACAGGCGCTACTATTGGAATTATTGCCCTGCGATTCATGGCCGGATTGTTCATCCGCTGGCTGGATGAGTTCGTTCACCTAGAAAGTGCTGGTTACATCACGGTTGGGTTCGTGGGAATGCGATTGTTGGTGAAAGTAATTAATCCAGATTTAGTTCCTCCGCAATGGCTGCTAGTTTCCAGTATCGTCTTGATGTTTGTCTGGGGATTTTCTAAGCGTACTCCTGAGTCAGTCGAGATTGCAAAATCTCTAGAAATGGCTCTCAATCAGCCGGATTCAGAAGTTGCTGTGCCCGAATCGCAAGGACAAAAGTCCGAAATTTAACATACTTTCATTTGAATAAAATTAGCTTAAATCTGTCAAACCAACAAGATTGAAGGCTGGTCAAAACGTGCAAAAGCCTTTCATCCCGGTGACGTTAGTCCGGGGATGAAAGGCTTTTATTTTGTAATATCGTTTATTTCACTAGCCGATCGAACTCATGGGAGTAGAATTGAGCCGATGGGAAGGCAGTTATCAAAATCAGACTCAGCAAGGGTTATGCTGGTGGGATAGCGAGGGGAATTGGTTGCTGAGGGGGTTGGCGGCATATTGGCGATCGATCAGGATCTGATTTTAGCCTTGGTGGTGGCTGTATTTTTTGAGGTTTTAGGGAAATAAGGAGGGCTATGGGAAGGAGTTGCGGGCGATCGCACTTCACCTGTCGGTAAAAAATGTAACATTTCTGTTGAGTGGCTGCAAATAACCTTTTCTACATAGGCCAACGGTTTTAGATTATTTTTCGGAAAGGTCTATTAGCAATTAGCCATTAGCTATGGCTTAGACTTACCGACAAAGAAAGCTAAGGGAGAATTCTCACCACAAGATAACCGAACTTTAGAACCGATGGGAAAAACATTTTCTGTGGTTGTAAGTGCATATAACTTTTCGCCAGAAGGAGTTTTTAAACAATAACGATTTTCTCTGCCTAAAAATTGGCGATCGCAAATCACAACAGCCGAATCTTCATCTAAGAATAAGCTTAAATCTTCCTGCCGGATCATCAATTCTCCTTCAGTAGAAACATCACAAGGAACTTTTACAAATGAATCTCCTTTAACAGCAAAACAACCTACTTCTGTTTCCCAAAAATCCTGCTTTAGCGATGCAGAAACAAAATTTGCTTGCGTCACAAACTCAGCCACAAATCGAGATGCTGGTTCTTGATAAACTTCCTCTGGAGTGCCCAACTGTTCTAATTTGCCTTGACGCATCACCGCTACCCAATCTGAAATCGAAAGTGCTTCTTCGCGATCGTGCGTGACAAATACACCAGAAGTTCCCGTTGCTTTGAGAATCTCGCGGACTTCCTGACGCAATCTTAACCGTACTTGTACATCTAAATTACTCAACGGTTCATCTAGTAAAATAATCGCAGGTCTAGGGGCTAAAGCACGGGCCAGCGCCACTCGCTGTTGCTGACCCCCGGATAATTCATGGGGATAACGGTTTTCCAATCCTTCTAATCCCACCAGCGCTAATGCTTCGGTGACACCTTTCTGAATATTATGCTTTGACTCTTTTCCTTGATGTGTCAAGCCAAAAGCTACATTTTTCGCGACTGTCAAATGGGGGAATAGTGCATAGTCTTGAAACACCATACCAATGTCTCGCTGTTCCGGCGCGACTGACATATTAACACTGGCTACAGTTTTCCCTGCTAGGGCGATCGTCCCTGCTTGTAGCTGTTCAAAACCAGCAATTAACCGCAGCAACGTTGTTTTCCCACAACCCGATGGCCCCAACAACCCCAGTATATCTCCTTGATGTAAGGTTAGGGTGACAGATGCCACCGCAGGTGATGCTGCTTGGGAATACTGTTTTGTTACACCATCCAAATGCAGAATTATCGATCGAGCCATTATTGCTATAAATAATCAACAACTTACTATTCTACAATATACCAGTTTAGTGAGATTAATTATCAAAAAGCCTTGACAAATGTTTACACCTACTGATAAGCTAGCAAGCTAGACTTTTTACTAGCAATGAAAAATTCGCAAAAATCACTACACCAAACAGGAATCAGAACAATCCAATGGCTATCGACCTTACGCGGTCTATCGGCTAGTGGGTGGACACTTGCAGTTATCGCTTTAGCATTGCCGATCGCCATACCAGTCATCAGTGTCTTATCCAGTATCTTTTTTGAAGCTAAAGATACATGGCAACATTTAACCGATACAGTTTTAACCCGTTATATCGTCAACTCTTTATTGTTAATGATCGGCGTAGGCTTTGGTGTTGTCGTGATTGGCGTAGGATGTGCGTGGCTAGTAACAATGTGTCGCTTTCGGGCCAGTCGCGTATTTGAATGGGCATTACTGTTACCCTTAGCGGCCCCAGCTTATGTCCTAGCTTATATTTATACAGACTTTTTAGAATTTTCTGGCTCAGTTCAAACTGCTGTGCGTTATATTTTTGGCTGGAGTTATGGAGACTATTGGTTTCCTAATGTGCGATCGCTCCCTGGGGCAATCTTAATGCTAATCTTAGTTTTATATCCCTACGTCTACCTATTAACACGAGTTGCATTTTTGGAGCAATCCACTTGTACCCTAGAAGCTAGTAGAATACTTGGCTGTAGTCCTTGGCGGAGTTTTATTACAGTTGCCTTACCAATGGCAAGACCCGCAATTGTAGCAGGTTTAGCACTGGCTTTGATGGAAACTCTGAACGATTATGGAACTGTTCAGTATTTTGGAGTTGATACATTCACTACAGGTATTTATCGAACTTGGTTTGGCATGGGAGAACGAATTGCAGCCAATCAATTAGCTGCCCTGCTATTATTATTTGTTCTGGGTTTAATTTTACTAGAACGCTGGTCTCGCAGTCGGACTAAATATTATCAAGCTAGCAGTCGCTATCGCCAACTGCCAACTTATCAACTTAAAGGAATTAGGGAAATTCTAGCGGTAATTGCTTGTTTTTTGCCACTGTTTTTTGGTTTTTTATTGCCCGCGGGTCTTTTAGTCAAGTTGACCTTAGCTAATTGGCAACTCACTTTAGATGAACGTTTTTGGATCTTTGCCCGTCATAGTTTAATTTTGGCAACACTGACAGCAATTTTAGCAGTAGTTATTGCCTTGATTATGGCTTATGGCTTACGGTTATATCCTAATTTAGGAGTGCAGTTTGGAACGAGAGTTGCGGCAATGGGCTATGCTGTACCTGGTTCTGTCATTGCAGTGGGGATTATGGTTCCCATAGGAAAATTTGACAATCTATTTGATAGTTGGATGCGTGAAAACTTGGGAATTTCTACAGGCTTGTTGTTAAGCGGTACGATCGCAGCTTTGGTATTTGCTTATATAGTTCGCTTCCTTGCTGTTTCTTTAAATGCGGTGGAGTCAAGTTTGGGCAAAATCAAGCCTAATTTAGATGATGCGGCGAGAAGTTTGGGTTATAGTCCCATGCAAACTTTAGTTACAGTTCATACACCAATGATGACGGGAGGTCTACTAACTGCCATGATGTTAGTATTCGTTGATGTGATGAAAGAGTTACCTGCTACTATAATTATTAGACCTTTTAATTTTGATACATTGGCTGTGCGAACTTATCAACTTGCCTCAGATGAGCGATTGGCTGAAGCTTCTGGCCCTGCACTCGCAATTGTTTTAGTGGGGATGTTACCGGTTATTTTATTAAGTTGGAAAATTGCGCGATCGCGCAAGTCTTCAACACAGTTAACGGTTAACAGTTAAAGGTTAAAATTATCCCTTTACAAATCAAGATGATTAATAAAAATTCACCAATGTTTACCCGCACTACTGGCACAATCTCTTTCTTACTACTTACTATTTTGGTCACGTTTGGATGCCAAAAACAGGCAGCAAGCCCCCTCGAAACATTACAAAAAACTAAGCAATGTCCAGGATGTGACCTGACTGATACCAAGTTAAGTGACATTGATTTAACAAGCGCTAATCTCAATGGTGCTAAGTTGGAAGGTGCTGTGCTAGAAAAGGTCAAACTTAATGAAGCCTTACTCGATAGCGTCAATCTCAAAGGTGCAAATTTAAAAGGTGCTTCTCTGGAAAAAGCAGGTTTATTTTCTGCTGATCTCACAAATGCTGATTTGAGTAATGCAAATCTCAAGGGGGCTTTTTTGCGAGGGGCAAAACTGAATAATGCCAATCTTAGTAATGCCGATTTAAGTGAAACTGACTTAAATAGTGCTGATTTGACAGGGGCCAACCTGACAGGGGCCAACCTGAAAGGCGCTATAATGCCAGATGGTAAAATTAAAAATTAAAGTTGATTGGATTCGGCGGTTGAAACCGCCGAATCACAAAGAATAGCTTCTTGTTCAAAAAGCTTCTATTTCCATCCTGCCCGATCGGCAATCTTTAAAGCTTCGGGGTTATTTTTCCCAAACACATCAGGGTTGAGAGGGTCAGATTTGAATGTACCAAAACTGGCAACCGTAGGATCGATCGCCACACCTGAAATCACAGGGTATTCATAATTACCCCTAGCAAAAATTTGTTGCGCTTCGCGACTGGCTAAGTGTTCCAAGAATTTGATCGCGCCTGCTTTGTTACGCGAGGTTTTGACTACACCGGCACCACAAATATTGACGTGAGTACCTCGATCGCGCTGGTTCGGGAAAAATACCCCTACTTTCGCCGCTACCGCCTGTTCTGCTGGATCTTTCGATTTCATTAAGCGAGCTACATAATAGGTATTAACAAGGGCAATATCGCCTACCCCATCAGCAACCGCCTTGATTTGCGCTGTATCATTTCCCTCTGGAGGACGCGCAAAATTAGCCACTAATCCTCGCGCCCAAGCTTCTGTTTTTTGAGCTCCATGAGCTGCTAACATAGCCCCAACCAGAGATTGATTATAGATATTAGTGGACGATCGCACTAAAACTTTGCCTTTCCACCGAGGTTCTGTCAGCGCTTCATAGGTTGACAACAGGGAAGGGTTCACCTTGCTTTTGTTATAAACAATCACCCGGGCCCGGCGCGATAGACCAAACCAGAAATTTTGAGGATCTCGCAAACTTGCTGGAATTGCCGATGTCAGGACTGTTGAAGAAACAGGTTGCAGAATACCTGCTTGTTTTGCCCGCCACAAACGCCCACCATCCACCGTGATGAAAACATCAGCGGGGCTATTTGCACCTTCACTTCTGATCCGTTCAATTAGTTGGTCAGCATCCGCTTCAACAAGGTTAACCTTGATCCCAGTTTTTTTGGTGAAGCTTTGGTACAACTGATTATCAGTGTCATAGTGACGCGCTGAATAAAGGTTGAGAGTGCCGGTTTGGGCTGCGACAGGGGCTTTTTTGGTTAGTTCCCCCACGGCCACGACAGCCATTGCTGTACCGCTGGCAAGAAAAATACGCCGAGAAATGCTCATTGTTCTATAATGATAGATTTTTTCATCTGGCAATTGACACGATGGTGTATCTACAGCCATCTATAGTCATTGCTTTACTATATTAATGCAAGTAATTCTTATTTGATGATCGAGAGGGTAACTATTTTAGGGCTGACGCACTCGTGGTCAGAAATCCGGTCTAGACTTCGCTCAATCGGCAGTTTTTTTTACGAAAAGACTTTGTGGTAGCCCGCAGATTAGGTAAAAAATTGACCTTGCACAATTTGAGGATGATTATTGTAGGGTGTCCCGCCTGCTCTGAACATACACGCCTTCGGGCTCATGGGCCCATCCCACAGAAAAATCAAAATCATGCCGCTATTATGCAACATCAAAAAATTTGCTGATGAAGGTTTTGATGGGCCCAGAATTGTATTTATGACAAAGATTTTTGCTGATTAGGTATCACAGCACTTGTTGGCAATAGACATCTCCAAAAACTCCCCAGCCCTATCCCCCGTATGTTTCTGACTGTCTGCCGTTTTATGACAGACAGTAGCTTTTAGTAATTGCGAGCGACAACAACCTCCAGAAGTTTTATTAAATTTAGCCCACAGGGTAAATTTAATAAAATTCCTTATACAACCTCGCTCTCCCAAAAAAAAAGCAACCGCCATCTCCCAACCGATTCGCGTCAACGCCATGTATCAACTGCCGGAATTCTCGACCAGGCTCAACAGCCACCAAGACGCGGGCTAGCAGTGCACACCCTACAGTTAGTAATTTGCACACTGGACACCCTGCGGATTATTTGTGTCGAATTAGCTCGTAAATTTCCACATAGTCTTTAGCTGGATATTTCCACGAATTGTCACAATTCATGCCTTGAAGCATGAGTTTTTCAAATTCATCATGATAGTCATACCACAATCCGATCGCGCGATCGAGCGCGGACTCCAAAGCGGCGTAGTCGGTTTGATAAAACACGTAACCGTTGCGTTCTTCTGGGAGGTGGCGGGTGTCGTAATCTCGATCGAACACAGTATTCACCAAACCGCCAACTCCCCGCACCACAGGAACAGTACCGTACCTCAACCCAATCATCTGAGTCAGCCCGCAGGGTTCGTAATTACTGGGAACCACAATCATATCCCCACCCGCATAAATTAAGTGCGACAGTTCCTCATTAAAACCTAGTTCTAAATGGCAGTCTGGATTGTCATTTAAAAAGTATTTTTCGTGCTGGAAATGAGCGTTAATTCCCGCTTCCGTCGCGGAACCCAAAAGCACGAATTGCGCTCCCTTACTCAGAGAGTAATAAATTGCATGGTGAACGAGATGAACGCCTTTTTGGTCGTCCAAACGACCGATAAAGGTAATAATAGGCTTGTCAGCATCGCGCAGGAACAGCCGATCGCGCAAAGCTTTTTTAGTTTTGGCTTTTCCTGCCAAATCATCCTTAGTGTAGTGGTGCGGAATGTAGCGATCGCTTTCGGGATTCCACACATCATAATCAATGCCGTTGAGCACCCCGCGAAACTTCTCTTGATATAAATGCAATGTGTGACCCAAACCGTAGCCAAACTCGCCGAGGTGAGCTTCCCAAGCGTGGTGCGGCGAAACCGTGGTGACAAAGTTCGAGTAAACAATACCACCTTTCATAAAGTTGATAGCAAAAGGGTTAAAGTTATCTCGGAGGCGATCGTAATCAAAATAATAATCCGGTCTGTGCAAACCCGTTGCTTGCAAAATATCGCTACCTCCCATGCCTTGATGTTTGAAATTGTGAATGGTATAGCAGACTCGCTGATATTCCATCCAATTGTATTTGTATATTTCAAACAGCAAGACTGGCACCAAACCCGTTTGCCAATCGTGACAGTGAATTACATCGGGACGCTTGTTGCTTCTGAGCAAAAATTCCAAAGAAGCTTTGCTGAAAAATGCAAACCGCATATTGTCGTCATCGCAGCCGTAATAACAGCCGCGATTAAAAAAGTTATCTTGAGATCGAGGTTCGATGAAAAAACACAACTGCCCGTGCACCCAGCCACACAAGACATCGCAGAGGATTTCGCCGCCATACCAGGGCACAGCCAAATCCCGGTAGGCTTCGTGAAGTCCCCAAATGTGGTCGTACCTCATGCAGTCGTACTTGGGTAGAATAATCTCGACGCAGTGGCCGGAATTCTGCAACTCCCGACTCAAACCGTAAACTACGTCGCCCAAACCTCCTGCTTTGATGACGGGGGCGCACTCCGAGGCAATTTGTACTATGTACATTTTTTTTTCTCACTCCTGGATGAATCAAAAAAATATTTTCTTAACTTGACAAAGTATATGATTTCTAGGCAGATAAGCAAGTCGGCCATTGGGAATACAGGGACAATAGGCGCTGGTAGCGGATGTTGAGACGGATTTGGGGGATACCTGGCAATAGCCCAACAGGGAAGGATATCATCAAGGCGAAGCTGCAAGCTCTCCTTCAAAGGAAAAATCATCGGTTGAGCAAGTCGAAAGTGCTGCAACTCGATCGCAAATTCCGCAAAATTTAACTCATTTTATCGCATTTGTCAACTCAATCTTTTGAGCCAAATCGCCATTTGTCTCGTCTAGTTCCGAATATCGATCGAATAACTCACTCAAAGCTTCTTCTCCAGCAATCTCTCCATTACTGACAAACTTCTCTACCTCCACCGAACCATCACTCAAAAATTCAATTTCCCACCGTTCCCCAGGTACAGCTACAATTACCATCAGAGCTTCATCGCGATGATGCGCTAAACTGTAATCGATAGCCTGTTTTTGCAATTTTTGCAAAAATAATATTACTTGGTCAAACCCATTATTTTTCATCTATCAAATCTCCGATCGCTCAACAATTTGCGAACCATCTTAAAGCCTGGGATATTTTCTTCAGCACCTCTTTCTATTTGCTCCCATATCATTTCGCTAAATTCTTCCCAACTTGGCGAATTTGCCGGAAGCTGTGCTTGTTTTATACTACCTTTTTTACCTTGGAGAATCTCAGACTCTTTCATGCCTGCAAATTGGTGTGCGATCTTTCTTCCTCCTTATCTTACATAAATCCCACTCATCATTCTCATACCTATCGAAAAAAATGCAACAACTCAACCCAAACCCATAGCATCATTTTCACATACTAATAATTGACCTTTTCCCTGATAAAACCAAACATAACCCTCCCCGCCGCCTTTGCCAAAATGACCTAATTTTCGATAATCTTCTTCAATCCCCTTGGTAAATCCTTTCACCAAATCGCAATCAGCTATCAAAGTTTCACCTTGTTTGAGTTCGACAATCTTAGCTGGTGAACTTGTAGCTGCTACAACAGTAGCTTTTTGTTCGCGCAAAGCTGTAACAGCAATTCTCCACCTACCGTCATTAGAAGCAGCCACTTGTCGGAATTTCAGTTTTTTAGCACCGATAACTACATTGTCCGAACAAAACTGAAATATACCGTCATCAAACTCCCACTGCTGGGCATCCGAAAGCTCGATCGGCGTATAATGCAGGAAATGGCCTTTTTGTCTCGGTTCCAGTTTCACCGTACCAGTTCCTTGATATACGGGAGCGTTGTAATCCATTTCCGTTGTCAAAGATACCCACATATCTTTTAAACGGTTATCCGTTTTATAAACACCGGAAGTCAATTTTCCCATACACCAATGCAGCGCACCTTTTTGAATTATCACTCCCGAATTGTTTAAGTTAATTTCCGCTTGCTGAACGAGGGGAATATTCTTAGTGGGATGGTAAAACTTATTGGTTTCAGGATTGATGTTATTTTGGATGTACCACAAAGCTGTTGGTTCCAAAACTTTTATTTCGTATTTCATAATTTACCTCGCCTATTTACGTGAAATGTGTTAAACATTTGACCCGTGATTTGGGGCTGTCGCGATCCCGGACTTATCCGGTGAAATTTCTCTTTGGCAGACATCCTCTGCTACTGTTAAAGTATCTAGCTATATTAGCAATAGCAGACAGCGCCCCTCCACAAGTGTTGAGAAAAATTTATGCCTGCGATCGCACAATCTCCCAATTTACCGATTTTACAAGAAATCAACTCAGGATTGCCCAACATTTGCGGCTCCGAAGCAGAAATCAGTGCCGCAGCCAATAGCAACGAACCAATCTTTTTACCTACCACAAATCTGCGCCTCGAAAACATTCAAGCCGGATTCGCCTGCGCCCTCCATATGCACCAACCCACAATTCCTGCAGGTGCAAACGGCGAACTGATCTGCAATCTCCAGAATATGTTTGAACATCCCAACCAAGGAGATAACCACAATGCCGGAGTCTTCGCTTGGTGCTATTCTCGCATGGGAGAATTCATTCCCCAACTGATTGCTGAAGGCTGCCACCCGCGAATTATGCTCGACTATTCGGGCAATTTATTGTGGGGATTGCGCCAAATGGGACGCGACGATATCTTTGATAATCTCAAGCGCATCACCTGCGATCCTCAATATCAACCCCACGTAGAATGGCTGGGCACAATGTGGAGTCACGCCGTCATTCCCTCAACTCCCATTCCCGATATTAAACTTCAAATTCAAGCATGGCAACATCATTTTGCCGCCATTTTTGGCATTGATGCCCTGAAGCGGGTTAAAGGTTTTTCACCCCCTGAAATGCACTTTCCCAATCACCCAGATACACTTTACGAATACATCAAAGCTTTGAAAGAATGCGGCTATCGCTGGTTGATGGTGCAAGAACATTCAGTAGAAAATTCCGACGGTTCGGGATTGTCGCAAGACCAAAAATATATTCCCAACCGTTTGGTTGCCCGCAATTCTCACGGCGAAACAATCAGCATCACGGCTTTGATTAAAACCCAAGGTTCGGATACGAAATTGGTGGGTCAAATGCAGCCGTATTACGAAGCCAAAGGACGGAACAAACAGCAAATTGGCAATATTACAATTCCTTCTTTAGTCACTCAGATTGCCGACGGCGAAAATGGCGGCGTGATGATGAATGAATTTCCCAGCGCTTTTGTCAAAGCTTGGCACGAAAACCGCGAACAAGGCGGGGGAAAATCCGGTGTTGTTGGTTTAAACGGCACTGAATATTTGGAGATAATTGAAGCGGCGGGCGTTAATCCTGATGATTATCCTGTTTGTCAGGGGATTAACCAGCACAAAATCTGGCAGTTAGTCGATCCTGATAGTGCTACACCGGAAAAGGTGGAAAGTGCGATCGCCCAACTCAAGCAAACAGACCACAATTTTCACATGGATGGTGCTTCTTGGACTAACGATTTGAGTTGGGTGAAAGGCTACGAAAATGTCTTGGAACCGATGAATCTCCTCAGCGCAGCATTCCACAAAAAATACGATCCGCTGGTGCAGCAAGATGCGACCGTTACCAAGCAGTTTGAATACCAGCAAGCTTTGCTTTACAATTTGTTATTGCAAACAAGCTGTTTCCGCTATTGGGGACAGGGAACTTGGACTGATTACGCGCGGGAACTTTACAACCGCGGCGCTGCTTTAATGAAGTAGCAGAATTTATTGTAGGGTGCCCCGGAAACCAACTGTTTGAGCTTCCTCAAATATCAGCGTTGACGCACCCTACATCTAGAAAAGTTTATTGATAAAGAGAGGACTAGAGTCCTCACTACAAACAGGAATTTATCAATTACTGTCTACATTTCCTGCATCAACCGCAAATAGTTTTGCCGCATTTGCGTCATATTTTCCATCATTCTATTAGCCATATCTTTCTCAACATCGCTCATTTGCTGCCAAAATAAAGCCGATCGCCTCGCCATAATTGCTTCTTCCCAAAGCATCTCCAAAAGTTGCGCGGCCATTGGGTTTTCAGCATCGATAATCCCGCACAATTGCTCGAAGGCCCGGTTCGCTTCGTTGTGAGTGCTAACATCCTGAACCAGGGTTAGGCATTTTTTGAGTTGTACGATCGGATTTTCAGAAGAGTAAGCCATAATTTCACAGAGATAAGCGACAAAATTTACACTGATACCTTTGAGATTACTAGAGTTGTGACACAGCGGTAGAGTTCCCTACATACCACCGCCAAGGCAAATCCATTCCTTGAGAAATCCCGATCCGCGTAGTTTGCACAAAATTTATTGTACCCTCCTCCACAGCTTGCTGAAAGTCCTCGCTCCGGTGTTCCAATCGCAGCGGTTGGCCTGCACCCAAGGGAAAACCGCTTAAAGTTCGATCGATATCCAGCACCTTACACAGTTTCCCAGGCCCGGCGGCGAGGCGCGATCGCTTCTTCTCGGGAATTCCAGCGAATTCTTGGGGAAGCGCATCTAGCTGCAAAGCTCGAATCAGCACACCACTAGCAACTCCCTCTGCATCCGTCACCACATTAAAACAGTGATACATCCCGTAGATTAAGTAAACGTAGCTCATACCCGGAGGCCCGAACATCACCTCACTGCGAGGAGTGCGCTGTCGGTAAGCGTGACAAGCGGGATCTCCCGGGCCGTAAGCTTCTGTTTCGACAATCATTCCCCGAATTGTCTCGCCGTCAGGAAACTGCCGCACCAGAGTACAGCCGAGCAAATCTGGCGCTACGCTGGTAGATGGTCGCGCCAGCCAAAAAGATTCTACAATCTGAGTATTTGCACTCACTCAACAACAGCAGGTAAATTATGGACGTTAAGTTAGTTTTAGCAGTCTTGACAGCAGTTTTCACCGTTTGCTGTCTGTTCTTCGGCACAAAAAACGGATTCTACGATACTGACAAGTATCACGGTAACGGTTCTGCTCACTAATTTTAGGCGTGCAGTTAGTTGCTTAAAAAACCGCTGCCTGTTTTTCAGACGGCGGTTTTATTTATGAACCACAGAGGCCACAGAGGACACAGAGAAAGAGAAAAGAGAGAGCAGAAAAAAGGAAAAGAAGTTGAGAAATGATGAGAGAGCAGATTGCTATATTTGCTGCAATTAAGGATGAATTGTGCCATCTGGCATTTGAGCTGACTGCAAGCTAGCATTCTCAAAGTCAGCGCATCCCGGCAGATTTAAACGCATTGTCGCTCCCCGATCGCTCGTTTTCATGTTGAAACCAACTACTGCATTTTCTGGGTTGTTTTTTTCGGGAACAGCGGTGACATTAAAATCCATGTTTGCTCCTCGATCGTTCGCATCAAGGTTGAAAGTAATGCCGCTACAGCCCAAATCTGCTCCGGTGAGGTTGGCTCTATTCAAGTTAGCATTTTTTAAGTTAGCATTGGCTAATTTGGCTCCCGACAAATTAGCACCTTCGAGGTTCGCACCCTGCAAGTTAAATCCTCGTAAGTCAAGTCCCTTCAGGTTGGCATTGCTGAAATTGCATTCGGGACACTGTTTTGTTTGCAGTAATTCCTTGACTTGGTTTTGTTGATTGGAAAATGTTAGATATTTTACCGCAGTAAATACAACTGCGATGGACAATCCAGCAGTAACTAAATTCTTTAATTTCATAAATATCCGAAAAGCTTGGGGGGCTTTCTGTCGCGGCTAATAGATTTCTCCAAGAGTGCGATCGACCTCTCCAGAATTTCCCAAAAAAAAGCAGGCATCTCCCACAAGCACTCTGGCGCAATTAAACACCGCCGGGCTTATAAATCCCGCCTCCTTTCCCTCGCCAGTGCTGCATTGAGTTTCGGACTCGCCCCCTCCGTCTGCTTCACTTTGCTTTGACCAGCCCACAAACGGAATTTACTGTTACCCGAAGGCGCGCATTTGCATATACCTCCAGACTGAAATAAAAGAAACTTTATTTATATCCCTGGAATGAGTAAATCATCGAGAGATTACAGCATGATTAAATAGAAACGCAATACCGTACCTGCGCTGTTAAGTTCTCAGCAACTACTTTTGTCAAAAAAATTGCTTTGAGAAATTAATTTACTCTAAAAACTGTTGGCAGCAGCTCAGGTTCCTAAACCTCGCCAGAATACACCCTACCTATAATCCCGACAATTCGGAGCGGCAATGAACACAATCAAACCCGAACCAAAAAGATCGCGCTTCATGGCTCTGCTGCTGACAACGCTGCTGACATTTCCCTTTGTGACTGCTTGCGGTTCTAACCAGCAAAGTTCCGCTCCCCCGCCTCCTGTTGACGATACTCGCGCTGGAGGAGTGCAAACTAATCGTGGCTCCACTCCTTCGCCACAAGCGAAAAAAGGACTGAGCAATGCTCAAAAAGTAGGGATTACTTTAGCAGGAGCCGCCGCCCTTTACTACATCTACAATCAGCACAAAAATAAACAAGAAAAGGGGCCGCAGGGAAAACATTACCTTTCCAAAAACGGTCGCGTTTACTACCGCGATGCCCAGAATCGCGCTCACTGGGTAACGCCCCCGCCTGGAGGAATTAAAGTTCCGGAGTCCGAGGCAGTGCGTTACCGCGAATTCCAGGGATACAACAACCAAAATACCGGTCGAGACCTTACTACCTTGCCGGAAGCTACAGCTCCTGTTCCGGCACAGTAGTGTAACCATTTGAGATTTTAGATTGCAGGTTCCGTGACGTTCAATTAAATCTGGGATTCCCAATCTAAAACAGTCGTTTTTCAACACATAAAAAAGAGGAACTCTATCATGGTGGACGGATTTTTGCGGAAGTTAAAAGATGCGATCGTTGGACCAGACAGCGAGCAATTTGATCCTGACGGCAATTACCAAGATGCCTCAAATCCCGGACAGTTCGGCAACGCGCGTCCGGCCAGCGAAGACCCCTACGGCGACCCGGCTGACTACGGAGAGTACGGCAACGTGACTCCCGCCAGCGAAGACCCCTACGGCGACCCCGCCGACTACGGACAGTTCGGCAATGTGATCCCAGCCAGCGAAGACCCCTACGGCGACCCCGCAGACTACGCCGGTACCGACTACGGACAGTTCGGCAACCTGACTCCGGCCAGCGAAGACCCCTACGGCGACCCCGCAGACTACGTAGCGGATGCTGGAATGTTCGGCAATGTGATCCCGGCAAGCGAAGACCCCTACGGCGACCCGGCGGATGAGGAAGGGTTTAGTTAAGTCAGTTGGCTAGAAAAATTACCTGGTAAGCAACAGCACCCCTGCGGGGGTGTTTTTTTTGGGGAAATACCACGAGTGAGCCAAAGATGAGCGGAAAAGGGAACTATTCAGGGGATAGCGAATCTGAAACCCTTAACGAACAAGAGAATTGTTAAACGGAGAGGGTGGGATTTGAACCCACGGAACCTTGCGGTTCACCTGATTTCAAGTCAGGCGCATTCGACCACTCTGCCACCTCTCCTGGCGCATAAATTTTATCATACCAGCAATTGTCTCTAACTACAAATAGCCGCAGATTCAGTGCGCCGATAAAGAATTTGTTCTCTTTCTACCGCGAAATCTTCGCCTACCCATACCAGAGACACTTCCGACACTGCTCCATTTTCCAGCAGGACGATCGAGAAATTCCGCAGTTTAGAGCACTCTCTCTCCACAATTCGCGGTACGCTGGCCGCATTCAAATACACCGTACCCTCCGCACTCACCTCCAGCGACTTCCGCAACTCGTGCTTCGTGTGCCGCAGTTTGTGGTGCATATGACCAAAAGTTACCAGCGGTATGTGCTTCCCAGAACTCCGAGTTCGATCGATCGCCTCCGCAAAATCCGGGTCGCCCCAATCCCCTCCCAACGGCTTCCAATCTCGCCCGCAGGGGTCTTCAGGAGCCTCTCCTAACCCCGTCGGGCCCGTGTGACCCAAAAAAATCACATTTTCGCAATCGGCCTCCGCCGCAGCTTCTGCAATGCGCCGTGCCGACTCTTCAAAACTTTCTACCCCAAACCATTCCGAGTAAAAATCCCCGTACTTCCACTCCGAGCCCCCCCAAGTAAACGGGCGGCTTCCCACCACAGTTACGCCCAATTCGGGAAAATCCCTTTTCCCGTAACCGACGTGAGCTTCTCCCATTAAATCTATCTGCTGTTTCACCCAATTTTCTTGAGTGCGATCGTAAGGGCACTGACTTCGGCCCCACTCCGTCGCCGTGTACCAAGCATCGTGGTTCCCAAACACCGCTGCTTTCGGAATGTCCAATTGGGCGATCGCCCGCACCACCTCCACCGACTCATTGCCAAAATCCCCCACAAACAGCACCAAATCAACGCCCAGATGCTTCAGGGCCTCGCCGTCTTCAGGTTCCCAGCGATCGTGAACGTCCCCCACTACCGCAATTTTGATAGATTTAGCTTTATTCATGTGATTTGTCATGTGCGATCGATCCCTAGCCCCTTCTTACTCAGCATAAGAAACAGCGACCAATTTTTGCACTCTCCCCCAGGCTATTTTAGATTTTAGATGAGCTCCACTGAACAGCCAGCACTTTTTGGTGAATTCAACTATAATTCAAAATACACTTTAGCTGTCTTCGCCACCTTCCCCGGAATATTCTAACTGTGTTTACCACCGCACCTGCTCCGAACTTTACTCAAACCCGACTGCCCCACGACTTGTTTGCAGCCATTAACGCCCTCAAACAAGAGTTAAACGCCGTCATTCTCGCCCACTATTACCAAGACTCCGAGATTCAGGACATCGCAGACTTCATTGGCGACTCCCTAGAACTTGCCCGCAAAGCAGCCAACACCAGCGCCGATGTCATAGTTTTTGCCGGAGTTCATTTCATGGCCGAAACCGCAAAAATTCTCAATCCCGACAAATTAGTATTGTTGCCAGACTTGAATGCTGGGTGTTCCCTCGCCGACAGTTGCCCTCCCGAAGCCTTTGCAGCTTTCAAAGCCGATCGACCAGGACATTTAGTAATTTCCTACATTAATTGTACCGCCGCAATTAAGGCAATGAGCGATATAATTTGCACCAGTTCTAACGCGGTTAAAATTGTCAACCAAATTCCGGAAAATCAGCCGATAATTTTTGGGCCAGATCGCAATCTCGGCCGCTACGTCATGGAACAAACTGGTAGAAAGATGGAGATTTGGCAAGGAGCTTGCATCGTCCACGAAAACTTCTCAGAAAAAAAGATAGTTCAACTCAAAATCGAAAATCCCGAAGCCGAAATAATTGCCCACCCAGAATGCGAACCTCCCGTGCTGCGCCACGCTAATTACATAGGTTCCACCACTGCTTTGCTCAAATATTCTCAAGCTAGTTCCAGCCAAGCTTTTATTGTTGCGACTGAACCGGGAATCATTCACCAAATGCAAAAGCAAGCTCCGCACAAACGCTTTATTCCCGCTCCTTCAACCAATAATAACTGTGCTTGCAACGAATGCCCGCACATGAGATTAAATACCTTGGAAAAATTGTATCTCTCCCTAAAAAATCAAACCCCCGAAATTACCATGCCCCTAGATATTCAACTAGCAGCCTTGCAGCCCATCCAACGAATGCTAGAAATGAGCTAACCGGTGGATATTTTTAAGTAAATCTATTGTAGGCTGGGTTGGGCAAAGCTATTCAATTAAGTCATCGCCTAACCCACCAACATCGAGTGGCACTCTGTCAATCAGTTGTCCACTCTTTCTCTTCTCTTCCTCTGGGGTGCCTACCTTTAAAACTCATGAACCACGATAAATGATGTCCGAAAAACTGATTATTTTCACCCGCTATCCCGAACCGGGAACAACCAAAACTCGACTAATTCCGGTGCTGGGAAAAGCAGGTGCTGCCAACCTTCACCGCTTGATGGCCCAACGGACGATCGCCTGCGCTCTCTCTCTTGAAAAATCCCGCGGGTTATCGGTAGAAATTCACCGCTCCGGCGGCAGCCAACAAGTGATGCAAGACTGGTTGGGAAGTGATATTATTTGTCAAAATCAAATAGACGGAGATTTGGGCGCAAGAATGAAAGCAGCGTTTGAAAAATCTTTTAATTCAGGGGTGGAAAAAACTGCAATAATCGGTACAGATTGTCCTGATTTGAAAGCCGAAATCATGGCGCAAGCTTTTGAGGAACTGAGCCAGCACGATTTAGTTTTGGGTCCCGCAAAAGACGGAGGTTATTATCTGATCGGGTTGCGGCGATCGATACCGGAATTGTTCGGTGGCATTCCCTGGGGAACGAGTGAAGTATTTGCTTGTACGCGGGCAATCGCCCAAAAGCTCGATCTCAATATTGCTTATCTTCCCACTCTTACAGATATTGATCGACCAGAAGACCTCCTTGGTTTAGATATTAATATGTTGAAATAACTAAACTATATTTAAGGCTTGTCAACTATTAGAAAGAATCATATGTTTTTTAATAAAAATGCTTGCTTGTAAAACCGGAACGTCATAATATAGTAATTGTATTTGTCTAACCAAATACTGAATTTCAGTAGCAGTTAGACAGCGCTTGGGACAATAGTCCCAGGCGCGAGAAAAAGCCAAAAATTAGCAATTAAATTAGCAACTAACAGTTCAGCTTTGTACAAAACCCGCCATGCCACAGGAAAGCCCAATGTAGGCGCGGGCCCGGCGTAAAAAATGAGCAACTAATAGCTGGGTTTTTTACCAAACTCTCCCACGTTAAGGCCAAATGTAGGGGCGAACCCGGGGTCACAAATGGGCAAAATCAGCTTTGTACAAAACCCGCTCTCTCTCACGGGCTGCTTAATTCTGTATGTCGCCAGAAAATCCAAATCTCAAAATTTCCATTATCATTCCAGTCTTAAACGAAGCATCTACAATTGCCCCAGTCATCTCCACCGCGCTTGAGGCCCAAAATGTCGAAATAATTGTCGCTGACGGCGGCAGCAGTGACGGTACTACAGATATAGCAAAATCTTTGGGCGTCCGAGTTATCTCCACCGCCCCAGGCCGTGCATCCCAAATGAATGTAGGTGCCACCAAAGCTACTGGAGAGATATTGCTGTTTCTCCACGCCGACACTCTTTTGCCTAGCGGGTACGACGATAGCGCGCGTCGGGTACTAGCTAATCCCTGTACGGTAGCGGGGGCCTTTGAACTCAAGATTGACGCCGGCAGTCTCAGCCTCCGGTTGGTAGAAACAGGGGTAAACTGGCGATCGAACTTTTTGGAAATGCCCTACGGCGACCAAGCTATTTTCCTCCACGCAGTTACCTTTGACAAAATCGGCGGTTTTCCCGACTTGCCCCTCATGGAAGACTTTGAATTCGTGCGCCGATTGAAAAAACAAGGCCGCATTCAAATAGTACCCCAGCCAGTCCTGACCTCCGCCCGTCGCTGGCAACAGCTTGGGGTCATCAAAACCACCGCTATTAATCAAATAGTAATCATCGCTTATTTCTTGGGAGTGTCGCCCGATCGACTCGCTTTCTGGTATAAGAGGCAAAAGAAAAATTCTTCCAAAAACTAAAGAATAGTGAACTTTTCTAAAGCTCGCCGTTAATTATGTAAATAGGAAACACGTCCCTGCGTAAAATATGACTTGAACGCCTCAACTTTTTAAACTGCGAGGACAAACAGAATATGGCCGATCCCAGAGATGCAGAGCTTATTAAACCCTTTAACGGCGACCCCTTCACGGGTCATCTAGCAACTCCCATCAGTGCTTCTGATTTCACAAAAGCATTCATTGGGAACTTGCCCGTCTACCGCAAAGGACTCTCGCCCCTAATTCGAGGCCTAGAAATTGGTTTGGCACACGGTTATTTCCTCGTCGGCCCCGAAATCGTCTTCGGCCCCCTGCGGGATTATCCAGAAGCAGCTAATCTCGGAGGATTATATACAGCCCTCGTCTTAGTTCTGCTTGGCACACTAGGTATGTCTGCTTACGGTTTAGTCTCTTTCAAACAAGACAACACCAGCTACCCTAGCGCTAATCCCATGACCCCTGATGCCCTCAGAAATGCTGAAGGCTGGAGCCAGTTTACCGGTGGTTTCTTCATTGGTGGAATGGGTGGTGTCTTTGTTGCCTACTTCTTACTCGAAAACTTTAACGGCGTTGATGCCATTTTCCGGGGCTTAGTCAACAATTAGACTCGACTCCCAAATATCCCTGTTGGAACACACTAACTTTAGTTTGGAGAATTTGATATGACAGGTTCCTACGCTGCCTCTTTCTTGCCTTGGATTTTGATTCCCCTAATTACCTGGGTAATGCCGGTTGTGGTAATGGGTTTGTTGTTTATCTACATTGAAAGCGACGCCTGAGCCTTACCCCTAAAGTAAGACCTAAGTTGGAAAGCCGAAGTAAGATGAGGAACAATTGCTCTGACATTTCTAGATAAATCTAGGGAAAATCAGCAAAAATTGTTTTTAGATTGCTGGCTATCAGAAAACTTAGTTTCTTTACCCCCATCTCCAGAATTTATCTGTAGAGCAATCTTTGAGTTTTCTTCCTTCAGAACTCGCAATTGTAAAAAAATCCTCTGCCGGCAGGCAGAGGATTTTTTTGCAAAGAAGACAAATCATCCGCTCAGAGCACACAAATTGCTAAATTCTGAGCCACAATTGTTATGGAAACCTACTAATGAGGAGACAGCGATGCAATTTTCCCCCGCACGCCGCATCTTAGCTCCATTCCTGATCTCGGTACTGCTGTTAGTGACCGCTTGCGGTCAAACCCAAGCCCCCTCCCGCTGGGACAAAGCCCAGCAGGAAAGTACCCAAAAACCTGGTAAAGCACAGCAGACAACTGCTGATAAATCAAGTGCGAGTAATCAAAACCTGCCCAAGAAGGCAGTGGCAGGCGGTAAGTTAAATAAATACTTCCCGGCTTCTGGCGGTGGATTCGATCGCGTTTTTGCTCAAGAAAAATCTGGTTTTGCTGAAGCTAAGTTGAACAAAGACGGTAAAAATGTCGCGGTGCTCTCGATTAGCGACATCGCCGGCAACCCCAGCGCAGGTGCAAAATTTAAGCAAAGTACCAAGCAAATCAGTGGCTATCCCGCCGTTAATCAGGGTGCTAATGGTACCGCTGTTTTAGTGGCAAATCGCTATCAGGTGAAAGTTCAATCACGCAGTCCCTCTTTTACCGCGAGCGAGCGCGAAGCTTGGCTGTCAAAATTTAACCTCGGCGGTCTCGCCCGCCTCAAGTAGCAATCTCTTTTGTCACACTCCGCGCCCGACTCCAGTCTGGCGCTATCAAAACTAAGTTGGCCACAAAAAGAGTGTGAATTTTTTGCCATCTGCCAAAAGTAATATCTTTGATTTTAGTTCCAGCAAAAGGAGTTTTTTGTGAGCAAAACAGTCTTTGAATTAGTCGATCAACTGCCTCAAGACAACATGACTGTCAAAGCCCTGCGAGCGCTTGAC
Organism: Microcoleus sp. Pol8_D6; assembly: GCF_036700965.1. Classification (NCBI taxonomy): domain Bacteria; kingdom Bacillati; phylum Cyanobacteriota; class Cyanophyceae; order Oscillatoriales; family Microcoleaceae; genus Microcoleus; species Microcoleus sp. Pol8_D6. Next base: position 25,250 of record NZ_JAUBPW010000046.1, read on the forward strand.
TTTGTGGTTCCCGGTGAGTGGAACAATTTAGTTGGCTTTGAAAATACCATTCGCACCGTTACTGGCGAAACAGACGAAGAACTGATTCAGCAAATTGGCGAGCGCGCCATATACCTCTACAACGATAAGTCTCAGGGCTACCAGCGCGCTCTTTGGCTATACCAAACGATCGACAGTGCCGACAAGGCTTTGGGGACTGCCGCGCTCGCTAACAAAGTCTCCCAAAATGTGCCGTTTTTGTCCATGCTAGGCAATCTCACTCCCAAGCCGGAAAAAGCTCAAACCATCGACCTTTCTCTGAAGTTAGTCACTGAGTTGCTCGCTTTTTGCCAAATCAACGGCATTCCCGGCGACAGCATCGGCGATTTTGCCGCATCCTTGGGCGACTACGGCGGCGAATCCCTGATGCGGATGGCTGCTTTGGTTTGCTTTGATGGTTTGATTCCTTTGGGCCCAGACTTTATCATGGCAACTCAGTCTTGGATTCAGAGACTCTCCCCCAGCGATTTGCAAGATAATTCGGCCTTTAAGTCGATCGGCAGCATGATTCCAGGGGGCTCTCCTGCAGGCCAACTCGGCTTTATCGGCGAAAGCTTTAACTCGGTTTCTGGCTGGATGAGCTCTTTTGTGAGCGATCGAGGTTTGACTCCCGAAAACGTACTTGGCCACTTGCAGAGTTTTGTGGAAATTTCTGCTGACAAGGTGGACTACGTGGGCGCATTCCTCGACATGACTACCAACTACTACGAACACACCGGTGTTCAAACTCTAGCCCGCCGTTTGATTGAACGAGCTGTCGCTGAGATTTAGAATAACCAAAGGAGTTGTGATATTGGCGGTCGATCGCCCTGTGAGAGTGTTTTCAGTTCAAATTTTTTTGACTAGCCATTCTCTCAGGTTGGTTTGCGATAAAATGTGTGCCCTCAAGAAAGTCGATCGCCCGCTTGCTCAACTCCCAACTCCTTACCGAATCACTTTTAACAGGAAGCGTTAATGTCAGAAGAACCGAAAAATCCTACCGCTGGCGAATCGGAAACTCCCAGTGCGTCGATCGAGAACGCCCCGAGTTCCGACACTGCCGAGACAACCGACTTTCCCAGCACTGACCAGCCTCAGCCGGCTGCTAAAAAGCCCAAAGAACCGAAAAATCCTACCGCTGGCGAATCGGAAACTCCCAGTGCGTCGATTGAGAACGCCCCGAGTTCCGACACTGCCGAGACAACCGACTTCCCCAGCACTGACAAGCCTCCAACGGCTGCTAAAAAGCCTGCAGCCAAGGCCGAAGGCGACAAGCCCCCAGCTAAAGCTAAAAAGGAAAAAGCACCTGCTGTTGAAGACAAGCCCTTTGCGGAATTTATTCAACAAGATTATTTGCCCGCTTTGCAAACTGCTTTGACTAAGCAGGGCGTTAAGGATTTAGAGGTGAGTTTTACCAAGCAAAAATTCCCCGTTTTTGGCATGAGTTCCGCCGGGGATTGCTGGCAGGTAATTGGTAAATTCCAAGAAGGAGAGCGCCAATTTAACCTGTATTTTCCTCAAGAAAATATTCAAAGTCAAAGAGCATTTTCCTGCGCGGAAAATAAGACCCAAACCAGCACTTTAGAGCCTTTTTTGATAGATGAGCGCAAGGTAACACTAGACCTCATGGTGTTTGGCGTCGTCCAGCGACTTAACGCTCAAAAATGGTTAAATCTTAATTAGTCATTAGTCATTAGTTATTAGTCGTTAGTGGCTTGTCTTCGGGGACTTACTAATGAGTATCAGGGCCGGTTAATTGTAATATAAACTTTACCCCTCGCCCCATCTCTAATTTTGCCCCGACTGACTCAGAAGTGAGAAATCATAGCTAATGACTAATGACTAATGACAGATTTTCTTCGGATTTGGTCAAAAAATTGCGAGCTTGCATAATCCCGTAAAGGTTAACATCTGTTTCTAACAAACAAGCGTGACCGCTGTTAGCCAGCACCACCATTTCAGCTTTGGGAATTACCTTGACTAAAAGCTTCGCTTCTACTAGGGAAGGCAGCAGCCGATCTGCACCGCTAGCAATTACTAGCGTCGGCTGTTTGATGCCGCGCAACTGATTTTCGTCAACATTAAACGATCGCACTAACGCCAATCTCCACACAGACGTATTTTGCGGTACCGCTTGCATCGCTTCTAGCAAAGCTCGCCGATCGTCGCGCCCAATTTTTCCTAATGATGCTAATATCGGCAATAAACCGATTACCGACAGCGGATAAAGGTTTGCCGGCAGCCACTGAGTCAGGTACGATCCCCACTGCACCCAAGGCTGCTGTCGAAACGAAGAAGCTGGATTGACTAATATTAATTGATCGCACAATTGAGGAGCTTCTAAAACAGTTTTCATCGCTAAACAGCCCCCAAATGACTCGCCACACAGATAAACCGGCCGCTTCGGCTTTCCCGCTTGCTTTTCTGCTTCAATTAAGGCAATTGTTTCGCTAACCAGTACCTCCCAACTAGCCATGTCGTCAGCCGGTATAGCTAAGCAGCGAATGTCGAAATGATTGGCTAATTTAGGAATTTGCGACCGCAGCAGCAAACCGCCCCCGTCCATACCGGGCAAAAATACAAATAAAGGGCGATCGGGTTTCGGCGGTTTGGGGGTTAGGAAACGAACCTTGTTGTTAGCATTTGCCATGATTCAAGTCAATCGATTTTAGATTTTAGATTTTAGATTTTAGATTGGAAATCTGACACCAGCCCACAGTCAACAGCCAACAGTCAACAGCCAACAAACTTACAAACAAGCTCGTTGGAGTAATTGTGCAATTTCTCCCTGACAGTGGTCTGTGAGTTCAGCCACAACTGCTTTGGCTTTTTTGCCTTGATATTGCTGCTGTCTCTCGGCAGTAATCCAGTAAGGCTGGCCGATTAAAACATTAACTCGCTGATAAATTATCACAGGATGCCACCCAGAGCGATCGAACAGCGGTTCCGAAGGATCAAACAAACTCAACAACTTGAGCGGTACACCCGATCTTACCGAGCGTTCCTCAAAAGAACTAATGGCCACCGGCAAAACCGCCAAATCCCGCACCGGCGCCCGCAAAGCCAAATGAGCAAATCCTCGCTGAAACTTCCCCACAGTATTGGGTCCAGTCAGCTTCACCATCGGTTCTGCACCCTCTGGAAACACCCCCACCATCTCCCCGCTTTGCAGCAGCGCTGTCGCTTGAGAGAAAAAATGCTGCTGTCGGTGCTCCGGTGCTTCCAAGGGGAAAGCGCCGAAAGTCGTGACAACTTCCCTCATTAGCGGAACTTGACCCATGTAATGATGACAAGCAAAGCGGATCGATCGACCCAAAGCCGCCGTCAGCAGCACAGGATCTAAGAAACTGCGGTGATTGCTCACCACCAGCACCGGACTCTCTTGGGGAATCCGGTCTTCCCGGAACACAAACGTCTGCGTTCCCAAACCAGCCAGGAAACAGCGCGAAATCAGCAATTTGCTCTCTGAAGACATGGGCGAAAAGACAGGTGCGACGCTATAAAGGTTGATTCCATTCTCACGCAGCTTAACATTACTTTACCAAGGCAGGGCTCCCTCAAAAAGTAGACTTTCCCATCTACCTGGGCTTTATAGTTCAGGACGCATGGGATAGTCAGACACTGAGTTTTTTCAATAAAAATTGCATTCGCTCCTTGAATACCGATCAAAAAAACCCAGCTTCTTTGGTATAGCAACTCCTCAGACAATTGTGGTGTAAACTAAGAACGATCTTGTTTGTTGCAAAGCGATCGCACCACTCATGGCAAAACCCTACAGCTACGATTTACCCCAGAAAGTCATTCCCGCAATCAATCTCGATTGCTTAAAAATTATTGCCCTATGGCTAAAGCGACAAGACCAAACAGGAAGCTTTCTAGCTTGGTTGCCAGAAGCTACTGCTCTACTTGTGGCTTCCCTGACTTTGACAAACCCAGCTCAGGCCGCTAACCCGGAACACATCAAGCAACTGTTAGAAACTAAACAGTGCAAAGGTTGCGATTTAACAAACGCTCAATTAAGGGGTGCGAGTCTGGAGGGGGCTAATTTGGCAGGAGCTAACTTAGAAAATGTATATTTGTACAAAGCTAATCTTGTCAATGCTAATCTTAGCGGTGCTAATGTCAGATCTGCTGACTTAGGAGATGTCAACATGAAAGGAATTAACCTGAGCGGTGCTGACTTGACAGATACCAATCTTAAAGGCAACGATATGACGGGCGCTAACTTAGAAAATGCCAACTTATCTGGAGCTATATTAAAGTGTAATAAAACAACTCGAACTAGACTGACTTATGCCAACCTCAAAAAAGCTAACTTGACTAAGGCCGATCTCAAAGGAGTATCGCTTATAGGTGCAAATCTCGCAGATGCCAACCTTAACGAGGCAGATCTGAGTCCTGACCGTTATCGTGCGGGGAACATAATCTATATTTCTCCTGCCTATCTCAGCGGTGCTAACTTGAGAAACGCCAATCTTAACAAGGCTACGTTAAATCGCGCTAATTTATATAGAGCTAATTTGAAGAATGCCCTTTTAACTAACGCTAGGCTGAATGATGCTACTTTGTCTAGAGCTAATTTGAATAATGCCATTTTAACTAATGCTAGCCTTAGTTATTCTAACTTGGAAATGGCTCAATTAACGGAAGCAGATCTAACGAAGGCTTCTCTAAGGATGGCCAACCTGGAAGGAGCAACTTTAATTAAGGCAAACCTCAGTAATGCCGATCTTGTGAAGTCCAAACTTGTTGATGCTAACCTCACAAATGCTATTTTAAAAGCAGCCAGATTGGTAGATATCAACATGAGTAGAGCTAACTTAATGGGGGCAGACCTCAGCGGTGCGGAAATGAGTAAAAATAACCTCTGTGATGTCACAATGCCAGATGGCACAAAAACTAAAGAAGGTTGTGGCAACTGATATCGAACTCTAACTGTCGCCAAAAGAGAAAAGTTAAGTTGATTCATTTGATTTGAATTTGGATGGAACAATGCCGATCTTCGCCCAAAAGTCGAATTCGTAAACAGCTAGATGAGTTTGATTACTTACTCCATGCGATCGCAGATGTCTTACGCCTTGCGTCCTAACACGGGCGGTTGCTATATTGAGGGAAAGCAACAATTTATAAAGTCTTGTTGCGACTTCTGTAAAAATGCTTAAAATAGCCCCCAAACCAAGCTAGGGTAGCTAAACTGATAAATCTACAGTGGGGATTGACGCACTGTCAAAGTATTTTTGCACAAGTCTTAATAGCAATCTCGCCAGGAGCAAAATGAATAATATCCAAAACTATCGCCTTAAATGTACCCTCACCTTTGGCGACATTTACGGTCAAATCATTGTTTGGCTGATAGTCATCTTCCTAAGTCTAGCGTCGGCACTGGCCTTGTGGAGTAGCGCCCGCCAAATCTTCGCCTTGGCAACCGTCGGCTTGATTTTAGTGCTATCTCTGCCCTTCTTGCTGTTTGCTTTCGTTACAACTCTGCTAAATAACATTGAAGTGCTTGCTGTAGAACCCGGTACGGAACCTCAACCTTCTGCAACGGGAAATCAGTCGCTTCAGAATCCTGCCGAAAGCGCCGGCTAGTCCCATTTGAAATTTTAACTTTTGATTTTCCATTCAAACCAAAAGTTAAAAAACTTCCTGCTCTTTTGGTAGGAAGTTTTTTTTTGCGTCACGATAAGTTGAGCAGAACACTCAAAATAATTCAAAAAGATGCTAGAACACGACGTAATTATTGTAGGCGGCGGTTTAGCAGGTTGCCGCGCCGCAGTAGAAATTGCCCGGACTGACCCGAGTTTAAAGGTAGCTGTCGTCGCCAAAACTCACCCAATTCGATCGCACTCCGTCGCAGCCCAAGGTGGCATGGCCTCCAGCCTCCAAAATGTCGATCCCGATGACAGTTGGAAAGCCCACGCCTTCGACACAGTAAAAGGTTCAGACTATTTAGCCGACCAAGACGCGGTAGAAATCCTCACCCGCGAAGCCCCCGGTGTAGTCATAGATTTAGAACACATGGGAGTCCTCTTCTCCCGCCTCCCAGACGGCAGAATTGCCCAGCGCGCTTTCGGCGGACATTCCCACCGCCGCACCTGCTACGCCGCCGACAAAACCGGTCATGCCATCCTCCACGAATTAGTCAATAATCTGCGCCGCTGCGGAGTTCACATCTATCAGGAGTGGTATGTCACGCGCCTGATTTTGGAAGAAGGCCAAGCCAAGGGGGTAGTTATGTACCGCCTTCTAGACGGTCAAATTGAGGTTGTCCGTGCTAAGGCGGTGATGTTTGCCACGGGGGGTTACGGCCGAGTTTACAACACGACCTCGAACGATTATGCCTCGACTGGAGACGGTTTGGCGATGACTGCTATGGCGGGATTGCCGTTGGAAGATATGGAATTCGTGCAGTTTCACCCGACTGGTTTGTATCCCGTGGGAGTGTTGATTTCCGAGGCTGTGCGGGGCGAAGGCGCTTATTTGATTAATTCAGAGGGCGATCGATTTATGGCGAATTATGCCCCGTCGCGGATGGAATTAGCCCCCAGAGATATCACTTCGCGGTCAATTTCCATAGAAATTCGCGCCGGTCGAGGCATTAATGTGGATGGTAGTGCCGGCGGCCCCTTTATCTATCTAGATTTGCGGCACATGGGACGCGAAAAAATCATGAGCAAAATTCCTTTTGCTTGGGAAGAAGCGCACCGTTTGTTAGGAATTGATGCCGTAAATCAGCCAATGCCAGTGCGCCCTACCGTTCACTATTCAATGGGGGGAATTCCTACTAATGTTAGCGGGCAAGTTCGCAGCAGTCCTGACAGTTTGGTAGAGGGTTTCTTTGCCGCCGGGGAAGCAGCTTGTGTGTCGGTTCACGGCGCGAACCGTTTGGGCAGCAATTCGCTGTTGGAATGCGTAGTTTACGGCAAAGTTACTGGCGCAACCATAGCACAATTCGTACAAAATCGCAAGTTGCCTGCCGTAGACGAACAGCGTTATATTACGGAAGCAAAAGAGCAAATTCAGGCACTTTTAGAACGTCCCGGAAAATACCGCATCAATCAAGTGCGCCAGCAGTATCAAGATACTATGACTGAGTATTGTGGCGTATTTCGTAGCGCCGAATTGATGCAGGAAGGTTTAAAAAAATTGGAGGATTTAGAGCGACAATATGAGGATGTTTACTTAGACGATAAAGGCAAATTGTGGAATACGGAAATTGTGGAAGCTTTGGAGTTGCGGAGTTTGATAATTGTCGGGAAAATGATTTTAACTTCGGCTTTGAACCGTCAGGAAAGTCGGGGAGCTCATTCGCGGGAAGATTTTACTGAGCGCGATGACGGCAATTTCTTGAAGCATACAATGGCGTATTATTCGCCTGCGGGGATTGATTTGGCTTATATGCCGGTGGCGATTACGATGTTTGAGCCACAGGAGAGGAAGTATTAAATTGTAGGTGGGCATTGCCAGCCCTGTTAAGGTTGTTAAGAAATCCCTCAAACGCTTGAAATTGGGTAGCGGGCGATCGTTAAATCTGATTCTTTTAAAAGGAGATCAGTCATAAACCAGGTTTATTGCCGATCGCCACCGCCTAGAATGACGCAAATCAGTCGATCGCACCTTGACTGGGCTGGTTGGCAATGCGTACCTTACCAATTGAGAGGAAATTCGGCAATCTTTAGTCTCTTCTACCACTTTTAGTTATCTTGCGCTATAATTATGTCAGATACGACATATTTGTAAACTTTATGACTAGACTACTTAATTTATGGAATCCCAAGGCGAGAACAAAGATGTTGTTTGGCTCATCAGAGGCTCCGTAAAAACTCCCCCTTTTTCCGCCTCAGCGCGAATTGAGGCAGGGATTTTATTAAGGATGTTACAAAATGGAGAAATTTTAGCCATGCCTGTCTCTCGGCCTATGCCAAGCATCAGCCCTCACTGCCACGAATTGCGGATCGATGATAGTGAAGCCGGTAAACAGTGGCGAATTATTTACCCGATTGACTCAGATGCTATTGTCATTGCAGAGGTGTTTCAAAAAACTACCCAGAAAACGCCTAAGCGCGCGATCGAAAACAGTCAAAAACGACTGAGATTGTACGATCGAAGCTCAGGAGAAACCTAGTTATTTCAGGACTTCCTTTAGGGTGGGCATTGCCCACCTTACAAATTGAGAGACAATTCACCATTCACAATCCTTGCTCTGTGCAATTCATATAATAAAAAAAAGAGGTAATATTTACAATGGATGCCATTAAACGTCAACGTTTAGAAGCAGCAGGTTGGCGGGTGGGAGATGCCGCAGACTTTCTAGAACTTTCAGCCGAAGAAATTGCTTTTATTGAGATGAAGCTGTCTCTAATTAAACGCTTGAAGCAGCTTCGCATTAGTCAAAATCTTTCTCAAGAAAGTTTGGCTAAGAAAATTAAATCTAGTCAGTCACGGGTAGCTAAAATAGAAGCTGGCGATCCGTCTGTTTCTCTTGATTTGATGGTAAGGACAATGCTAGCGCTGGGAGCAACTCGCGAGGATGTGGCACTCGCTATTACTTCTTCCAAAAGCTGAGAAGCAGACAGTTAACATTTTAGAAGGTTCTCGAAATTGAAGTTAACCCGATCCACATAAAACTATCTCACTCTCCAGCATTCTGCCTAACTTCCTCCACAGATAAACTTAACGCCTCTGCCACCTGTTCGGCACTCAATCCCATTCCCAACAAGCGGGGAATTGCATCCCTTATTGCCCCAAATCCAGCTTGTCGTGCTTGCTCTGCACTCTCGCCCTGTCGCAGTTCATTGGTGCGCGCTTTCCGGAGAGTGTAAGTATCAACCAGTCTAGTGACGAAAACGTTAAGCTCTTCGGGATTCCAAGGCTTAGCTATGTAATGGCATAGTTGGCCAGCATCAATAGCTTTAAAGAAATGTTCCGTATAACTAATTAACATAATTTGGCTCGTATCGGGGTACTGTACCGCCGTCAGACGGAGGAACTCAGTCACGCTCATTTTGGGCGTCGGCGCATCGCAGATAACGACGGCAAATTCTCCTTCCCTTGCCAAGATTTCTAGGGCTGCGGGGCCTGATTCTGCCCTGAATACTTGATATTTGCGACGGAACTGGCGGTAAAGCAAGTCAAGACCACTGGCCGTTCCATCCTCAACGATCAGCATTTTTAGGCGAGGATTTGGTGGGTGGGGAAATTTATCCGACATAGCTATAGCCCTCTTTGTGTGAATATGTTTCCACTATTTGTGATTTATTATTTGCACCAGGGCCGTTTGCGCAAGCAGCTAGCCATTTGATAAGCTAAAGGCGTAATGTCGGTCAACATCGGTTTCCCTGAAAAAGTTTATTGATAGCGATCGCCTTTTCCCCCAATTCTCTGTCACTCTCTCACTCTCCAGCATTCTCCGTCACTTCTGCGACGGATAAACTTAACGCCTCCGCCACTTGTTCGGCACTCAAACCCATTCCCAACAACCGGGGAATTGCATCCCTTCTTGCCTGAAATTCAGCTTGTCGTGCCTGTTCTGCACTCTCGGCTCGCAATCTTTCTTGTTCAGCCCTTTCCCGCTGTTGCTCCCCTCGCAATCTTTCTAATTGAGCTCTTTCATCGCCAATCAACAGCAAATTACCTTCCTGGTCCCACCAGCGCAGCCACAGCATGGTTTGATTTTGATAACTGCCTTGCCAAAGTCCCAATTCTACGCCTAAAGGTGCAATGGGAAAATGACCGCGCTGATTCAGTTCTAACAGTTGATAATACCCGTCAATCAACCGATAAACTTCTAATCTGCCATTATTAACTTGGTAGATTCCATAATAGGGAATTCGCATCACCCGCTCGTAAACCCAAAACTTTCCCGGTTTAGTGACTACCCCTTCATCGGTGCGAGATAAAGGAGTACGATCGCGCTCTTCATCCCCGTTCCCGCTAGCAAATTCCAAAGCAATTAATGGTGCTATGTGTTCCCGCCACAGCACGTAGGAACGCCGAATTTGACCGTCAATGTTAGGAGGTACATTCGGAACGTAAAACCAATCAGGAGCTTCTGCACCTTGTTCCGCAGGTTCAGTTTCTCGCCAGTAAATGCCGCAGTCTTGACCGATCGCATATTGTCCGTCAGGATGCCGCTCTTGCAAAATTTGCCCGATCGAATCAGTTAAAATTAAGCTCTGCGGATGCTCCTGAAAATTTTTTACAAAAGTACCGTCGGAGTCTGGTAATTGAGTGTGGTCTGGAAAAGCAGGAGGTAGAACAACGCGGTTAACGCTAGTAGTCATAATTCCCTCCGAGGTCTTACATAATTGGTAATTAGTAATTGGTAATCGGTAAAAGTACGCTGGGGGCTAGGGCTTAGAAACCCGGTTTCGACCTGTATATGTCGTCGCTCAACAAAGATTTCTCGTAGAAACCGGGTTTCTTTTCCTAAGCCCTGCGTAATTGAGAAGAAAGCGAGTAGTTTTGAGTTTAAATTATTAAGTTTTGAACTTAAAAGTTTTTCACTAACAACTCAAAACTCTTACACTTAAAACTTTTCTTAAGGTTTCGGTAGCGCACCTTCTGGACTAGGAGAAGCAGCCGGTTCGGGAGTCGTCGTAGCCGCAGGAGAAGGCGAAGGAGTGCCACTAGCTAACTGATTAATTTGGTCTTTATAGTTAGGAGGAGCTAACTCAGTAGCTCGATCGAACAACGTTTTTGCCTCATCTGTTTTGCCCTGTTCCTTCAGCACGATCGCCTTTCCTAAAGTCGGGCGAAAATCTTTGGGATTAGCCTTAGCAGATTCGTCGTAAATTGCGATCGCCTCCTCGTAGCGCTTCTGGACAGCATAAACCTGTCCCAAAATCAACTGCACTGAAGTTACATCAACACTTTCCGGTTTCGCGAGATTGGCAGCCGGAGCAGCCTTCAGCGTATCTTGCAGCAGTCCGATCGCAGCTTCCGGCCGCTGCTGCACCAGCAGCAAATTCACCAACCCCTGCAAAGCCTTAATTTCCCCAGGCTTAGACGCTAAAATTGACCTGTAAGCTTGAGCAGCCCCTTCGCGATCGCCCGTGCGTTCCTTAGCCTGAGCCAGCAAAATTCCGTATTCAGTAGTATCGGGATTCAGCGAAGCCAACTTTTCCAAAGGACCGATCGCATCCTTAATGTCCCCCACTCCTTGCCCGATCAACTCCAGCCGCACCTGCAACAATCCCCGCAAAGCTGTTACGTTGTCAGGTTCCCGCTGCAAAACCAATTCGTATCCCCTAGCCTGAGCTTGCAGCAACTCTGATTGCTTCTCCCCAGACTGCGCCGTCTGAGTAGGTGTTGGAGTTGATGTACTTTGCGCTTGGCTGGCCTTGAGAATACTGTCCAAAATGGGAACCAGAGAAAATCCCAAAAAAGCGATGAGCGATAGCACCACCACTACAGTAATCAACCCACGACGCTTGTTTGCTTTTTCCATAATTCAACTATCCCAGCTTAAAATCTACTATTTTCTAAGAATTAACGCATCGCCCAGGGGCGTCTGCCATTTAACTAGATCCATGCAACCATAAAAGTTCTTAACTTCAAAGTCCGAACGGACAAAGCAGCCTTTTACTTGCAGCTAATATGGTAACAGACCCATAACTCCATGCTAGCTAAACAATTTTGGACACTCAGACCTGCAGCCCCAAGGACTGCGGTGTCTGTCCAATTTAGTCTGGTCAAGCTAAAAATTACCGAAAATATGGCGGATCAGGCCGTTAGGTAATTGGATTAAGTAAAATAGGCAAGCTGAATATCCTAAATGCTATTAGCCAGCAACTCCAGATCAGCGCGATCGCAGGATCGATCGGTCAGCAACTCCCAAAGTCCTTCCTCGGAAGGATTTTAGCAGCCAGCGAACCGATCGGCACTCGTAGCGTTGAAAGTTGGCGTTGACGGGTCACAACCAGACCTCCGGGCGCAAGCCCGCCTGTCAGGTGCTAGTAGTTTTTAAAGCAGTTTCTTCAGTTTATTCCTAATTTCCCTTAAGGGATGTGTCTCCGCTGCAAGGAGTTTTTATGAACCCCTCTCCCAACCGGTCTTCCAAATCGTCCAAATCTACTTCTACTCGCAAGGATCAGCCGAGCGAACTGGCCGTCAATTCGCCTAAAGATACAGATTCCATTCCTGAGACACCAGACGAAAGTTCGGTGCCTTCGGCGTTGGGTGCACCTGTTGACCAAAATCAACCGGCAACGCCAAAAGACGCCCCAGCGTCCAAGGATAAGCTGCAACGACCACGCTACAGTTCTGCCCTCGACAAGGACAAAACAAAGCCACAAGACCAGCCCAGCAATGCTCCTGCACCCTCTGAGCAAGCAGCACCTTCGGAAGCTGTCAGCGATCCGACAGCGCTAGCAGTCGCACCGCCCGCAAACGCCGAGCCTGCCACTAACGAAAGTCAGACCGCTGAGGACATACCCTCCGTCATGCGCCAACATCCCATTCCCCCCCCCAGCGAACCCAGACAGTACCGAGCTGTTGGTTTGGTGCGGGGCCGCTACACGCCATCAGAAGAGCAATTCACCCGGGGTATGCTGATAGCTGCCGACGGAACTGCCATCGACGCAGTTTTGCTGGGTAGAGTCATGAGTTTAGTCAAAAATCACCTGGAGCTGGAACAAGAACACTTGTGGGTGGTCTATCCCCGCACCAGACAAGAAGACGGCAACTTGCACGCTCAGATTATGGGAGTTTGGGAGCCGGAAACGCTCAAGAAACCTCCCGAACCGTCCTCTGATGAGGAAAATCAGGAAGCAGCGGAGATTGAGGCTAGCGGCGAAGCATCGACCGCATCTTTGCCTCCCTCGGAACCTGATGTTGAAGATGGCTATTTTTCGATTAGAGGTGAGGTGATTTATCAATCCCAAGACCAAGAAAAGTATGTCATCGTCAAAATCAAGCAAGCTCCCCGCAAGAATGACGACAAGATGAAGTTTTTTAAGCTGAAACTCAAGGGAGATTTAGGAACAAAGGCGATCGGGTTTTTTTGGGATTTCCACGTCAAATTGAAAGCTGACAGTCTGATGATTGAGCAGGCTAATAATATTGGTGCCCTGCCGATTAAAAAGCGGAAATTCCCCCCTGGTAGCAAGCCGCCCGGTGGCTTCAAAGGAGGAGGGAAGCGTCCGTTTACTCCTAGGCCCAGCGGTGACGGTGCTCCTGTAGGGCGTCCTACCATCAAGTCCGCAGCAGCAGCAGCACCTCGTGTCCCGAAGGAACCTCTTCCTAAGCCCGTTAAGAAGCCTAAGCCGATCGAGGAATGAACCCATTTTAGATTTTAGATTTTAGATTTTAGATTTTAGGTGAGTGCATCACTTTCCCATGTGTGCAGTTTTTTACCAGAATTCTTCAATCGAAAATCTAGAATCCTGGACGCACTCGCGAGGAGCAGAAACCGGGTTTCTTGACCAACAACCTAAGCTTTCAGGCCCGCGCTAGGGACAAGAAACCCGGTTTCTCAGACCTTGTGCGTCCACAAATAATCTAAAACCGCCAAATCGGCAATCTCAAATCCTTTATTCGAGCCGGACTTGTGCGCCCCACAAATCTTGCGGGAGAAATACTCTGTCAGTGGGTAGGGGAGCAACTGGGGCCGTGAGGGTAAATTGACCCGCTTCAATTTGCTGCTTCAATTCCAATGCTACTTGCCGGGAGAGAAACATACTAGCAAGGGGGGCTGCCCGCACAGGTTTGCCCTCTATCAGGATGCGGCCAGTCTTTAATTGAGCGTAACTAACTAAACCGAATGTGGGACGAACGCGCCGGGGGATAGAGAAATCTACCACCGGCGCTACTATTTTTTTGTCTGATACTGCACAGTGGGCGACGACTGTTTCATTTAAGACGGGGAAGGGGATGCCGACTCCCAGCATCAGGGATGGGCCGTAGTTTTTGAAGTAGCAGCCGCGCACCCATTTCGAGTTCATCTGTTTGGCGTCGCCGATGAGTGCGAGGGTAGCGGCAGGGCCGATGGGGGTGCGGTTGGGCTGGCGTTTTTGCAGCGGGAAGTGCTGGGTTCCTTCCCAGGTGATGTAGCCCTGAGCGCCTCCTAGGAAGATGCGGGTGCCGATGCCGATGATTTCGAGGTCGGGGTCGTTGAGCAGGGGAGACATGGCTCCAAGGTTCGAGTAGACGGCGTTGCCGAGGTTTGGTTGCAGGGAGCCGAGGTAGGTGAACAGCGGGCGATCGCCCCCGTTGACGCCAACAATAAAGTTTTGATATGCGTTGCGGGGATTGAATAAATAAAACTGGTTGATTGTATCGCGGGTAATCGTGGTTTCAAAGGAGGCGCGGGGGTAACAGTCTGTTACTTGCCCCAAGGCACGCAACTGCACGGGTTTCCCGGCAATCAGGTCTTCGATGACGTGTCCGCCTCCCCGTTCGCGGGATTCTTCGCCGTCTTCGGCTACTTGGGTGGCTCCCAGGTACAGGTCTACTGCCCCGAAGCCGGAGTAGGCTAAAACGCCGTCTAGCCAGCACTGGCGGATTTTGATCGGCGGGTCGGTATGGCCGAGGTTGATGATTGCACCGGAGGATTCCATCGGCTCGAAGGTGCCTGCGGTAATCACATCGACTTCTTTGGCTGCTTGGGTAATGCTGGTTTCTTGAACTCTAGTTTTGAGTTCTTCGATTGTCCAGACTGTGGCTTTGCCCTGACTGATTTTATCGTTGATTTCGTCGATCGATCTCATATATTTTAGATTTTAGATTTTAGATTTTGAATTGATTGATTTTGGAGTGATTTTGATTTTGGATTGATTTTGGATTGATGGAATGTCGATCGAGCTGGTTGTTTGAGATAAAAGCAATATATTATAACTGAGATGTTGCACTATTCTCAATAAGGATTTTATGAACAGGCAAGATGCCTGTTCCACAGGAAAATTCACTCTTCGTGAAACAGGCATCTTGCCTGTTCTGGATAATGATGCAAGATGTAAATTATAACGGATACAATAACAATATCATAAATAAAATAAAGGGCGATCGCTATGACTCAAGCGATATTAAAACCAGTCAGCTTCGATAAATTTCTTGACTGGTATCCTAAAAATTATGAAAACCGTTACGAACTGCACAATGGAGCTATTGTTGAAATCCCTAAAGCCACCGGAGAATATTCAGAAGTAGCTGGCTTCCTTGTCGCTGAACTCAACTTTGAAATCAGACGACTAGGACTTCTTTACTTCCTTCCCAAAGAATGCGTTGTCAAAGCTGATAACGAGCTATCTGGTTACGAACCGGATGCGATAGTTTTAGATAGGCAAGGAACGGACAGCGAACCGAGATGAAAAAAGGAATCTATCATTACAATGGGTAGTTCTGTCCGGCTAATTGTCGAAGTTGTCAGTACCAATTGGCGGGATGATTATGGCTACAAATTGGTGAATTACGAAGCTTTGGGCATTTCTGAATACTGGATTGCGGATTATTTGGGACTTGGTGCCAGACGCTATATTGGCACCCCGAAAAAACCTACTTTTTCTGTTTACCAGTTGATTGACGGTGAGTATCAAGTCAGTCAGTTTCGGGGTAGTAATAGGGTTGTGTCACCCACATTTTGGCTGTTGAATTTGAGGGTTCAACAGCTTTTTATAGCCGACAGAGATACGGTAAAAAATGCGAGGGGTGAAGATAGTTAGTTGAGAGTGTTAGTACCACATTTTTCCTAATTTTCTAGTGAATACTTCTGTACTATAACTGGCAATGAATCAGGAATGAAGTCATTATGAACCTTAACTATTGATTTTCAGGAGCCTCATTTTCAGCATGATCTGGGATGTCTGGTTTCTGTTCTGGTAAATATTTTTCTGGTAGGCTTTCGGCGACTCCTATAGATTCATGTTTTTCATGGATAGCAGAATCGATTGCTGCTAAGGTTTTAGGGCTGGCACTCCACTGGTTTAGAATATCTTTAATGAGGGCTTCCCTAATCCAAACTTGAGCTACAACGGTGAGGGGGAGAGCTAGCAATAAGCCTAAAAATCCAAAGAAGGTGGCGAAGAATACTTGAGCTATTAATGTTACTGCTGGCAGCAGTGATACTTGCTGTGCCATGACGTAGGGGGTGAGGACGTTGCTTTCAAACTGTTGAATTAGAAAGTAAAGGATTAGGACAAAACCTGATTGTAAGGGAGAATCTAAAAGTGCGATCGTCATTGGGGGGATGACGCTCAAAGTGGGGCCTATATTGGGAATTAGGTTAAGAAATCCTGCTACTACAGCGTGAGCTAGCGGTAGGGGGACTTGCAAGACCGACAAACCAATTAAGCTCAAAAAAGCAATCACACTCATGCTAATGAGAGCGCCGATGACCCATCGACCGAGAGCTATTTCGCATTCATCTAAGATGCCATCGACTCGTCGCCGATAAAAAGATGGAAATAGTTGGATGAATGCTTTGCGGTAAGATAGAGGTTCTGCTAATGTCATCAATGTCAAAACTATGACTAGCAAAAAGCTGAGAATAACGCCTAATGTGTTACCGACAAAGGCTCCTGCACCGCCAACGAGTTGGTTGAATAAAGGTTGCAGTTGTTGCATGATGTCGTTAACATCAAGATTGGGCAGCCTCTGACCAAATTGTCCCGAAAAACGACCTTCAAATTGATCTATCCACTGATTTAATCTTTCTATTCCTTGAGGGGCTCTTTGGGTAAGTTGTTGAAACTGTTGGGTAAAGGGCGGTACAATTATCAGGAATAAGCCTACGAATACGAGGATTAGGAAGCTAACTGATAAGAGTACAGCGATCGATCTTTTGAGTCCGAATTTTTGCAAGTAGCGTGCTAGCCTGTTTAAGGCGGTGGCTAAGACGACGGCCGCAAACAGCAGCAGTAGGGCCTGCCTGATTTGCCACAAAATGTAACAAGATGCGATGAGGGCTAATAAGCCCATCCACTGTCCTAGCTTCATTAGATTTTAGATATTAGATATTAGATTTTAGATTGAGGAATAGGGTATGGGGAATTACTGCTTGCTAATTGCTCCGCAGCCTAGAAGCGATGAATCGCCTTTATATCAAGATACAGCAGATGGGCGCGATCGCATCTTTAATCATATACCCCTACTCGGACATGAGTATAAGCAGCCTCCTCAATTCCCTTTGGCGAACACCTGCTGCGCTGTCAGCTTCAATTCGGGGAAAGTTCGGGACTCAATACCCTCGGCGCCTCTGAACAGTTTGACTTGGTATTCCCCGTCAATTAGTTGGTAAACCGAAAAAGTGGGTTGTTTGGGGTTGCCAATAAACCGTCTGCCGCCCAATCCTAGATAGTCTATAATCCAATATTCTTGAATACCCATTGACTCATAAGCCTCAAGCTTTAGGGCATAATCATCACCCCAATTAGTGCTAGTTACCTCGACGATTAGGGGGACTGATGAACCAATTGTGATAATTGATGATTTTTCCCATCGCGGCTCGTTTCCAATGGTTTGTTCGTTAAGTACAATAATATCTGGTTCATATCCCGATTCCTCGCGCATGGGTTTGATGACGCATTCTTTGGGGATGAAGTAGGGTAGGTTTAAGCGTTCTATTTCGAGAAATAACCAGCCGCTGGTAAAACCGGCCACTTTAGAATGTTTACCTGTTGCTTTTGGCATCTCAACAATCTCTCCATTGTGCAGTTCGTAGCGGTGTTCTGAATTCTCAGGATACCAATCAATGAATTCATCGAATGTTACTAATTCTGTGATGGTTTGAATCATGGTGAGTGCCTCAACTTTGGTTTTGATAGCTGTACGGGGAATTAAGATTTTGGCAAAAACATAGTTTTTAGACCTAGTGTAGATCGATCGCACTTTTTGATTGTGTCTCTACTGCTGCTGTTGGCGCGATCGCCCTAACCTATAGAATTATTGTTACCTTCAAGCCTTTCTCGAACAACTTCTTGATAAAAAGTCTCTAAAGCTGTCACGCAAACTTTATCGTCAAACAGATCACCTTGTCGCTGACTCATGCGTTGTGCAATGTCTCGGCGCCACTTTGAATCTATACCCAACTTGACAGCTATTTGAATATATTCTTCTTCATTTTTGGCGATTGTGTCTGTTACTCCCAGCCTTTTGAGAAAGCTATAAGCATGAAGTCCCCGCATAAATTCTCCCGGACAAGTTACTATGGGTAAATTGCAAGCGAGCGCCTCCAAAGACGTATTCCCCCCCGACCAAGTAAAAGTATCTAAAAAAACATCAGACAGAAAGTTAATTGCTATGTAATCTTGTCGAGTTGGAATAGTTCGGAACAGACAGTAATCTTCACTGTCGAGATTCACAGCAGCAAAAGCACGCTTTAACCGTTCCCGCAGTAATTCGCCGCGAGGAAAAATAAACTGAGCTTGCGGAAGGCGGCGGGCAATTTCTGCTAAAATAAAATCATATTGTGGTAAGTATTTGAAAGGAGCTTGGCAGCACAAATAAATAACGGCATCTTCTCGCAGGTTAAAATCTGAGCGAGTTTGGGTTAATTGACCAACAATCGGTTTTGGGTAGGCAACGCCAATATTAGGCAACTTAATTAAGGTTTCTGAGTAGTGCAACTGTGCATTTTCCGGTTCCATCAATTCACTGGAAATAAAATAATCAATCGTCGGTAAACCAGAGGTTACAGGATGTCCCCACGCCGAACATTGCACGGGGGCAAGGCGCAAAGCTGCTACTTGTATAGTTGGTGCGTCCATGCCAATTTCCGGGAAGACAAGAATATGCAATTTATCATCAATAATTTGTTGGCATACGCCTTCTAGGTTGTGAGGAATGTGGCGAAATCGATCGCTGTATTGGCGAAATCTTTCTGTAATTGGATCGGGTTCGTCCCCCGTATAGTAACAGTAAATTTCAAATAGTTGGTGGTTGCAATAACGCAGCCAGCCAGTTAACCATAAAGTGCCGCTGTAAGAATGCAAATAACTAGAAATATAACCGACTCTAATTTTGCCATTTTCCAGCAGGGGAGGCATTGATTGCGGTTGCACCCACTGCGAATAGTTGGCGACCATAACTTGATGCACTAAATTAGCATACTTTGATTGCGATTCCACAACATTGTAAGCCTGATATGCTAGGTAAAAATTAGTAAAACTACTAAAACCCCGCAAAGCATTAATTTTGTATTCGGGAGTTTTTAGGGAGGTTTGCTGAATTACGTTTTCTAATCCTTGGACAAATCTTTTCCTGTAAAATAGGATTTCATCTGATGTGTTATAAATAATCGGCAATATCAAGTGTTTGAATAGTTGAAAAACATATTCATGGGGCAGTAGTTTCGTTGCTCTTTCTGCACTTGATATAGCTTCTTGAGTGCGTCCGTTTTGCTGAAAAATTTTGATTATTTGAAAGTGCAGTTGTCCTGCGGTTGGGTAATGGTGGATGCCTGAGTCAAGAATCCCGATCGCTTCTTCGATTCTGTTGAGGTTTCTTAAACACTCGCTTAAGTTACTATACAGTTCTATATCTCCTATCTGGGATACTAAAAACCTTTGATAGTGCTTAATGGCAGCTTCGTATCTTCCTTGACGATAGAATTGGTTGCCGAATTCTCTCAACGCTAATGCTTGGGAATCAACAGTTATCTCGCTAAGTTGTTCCTGTTCCACTACTGGAATTTCTGCGGTTCCAGACTCTGCTATTGCTTGGTGATTTTCCGCATTCAACTTAATTCGATATTGAATCTGTGGCAAAATATCCTGCCACTGGCTTCGATTGAGGTTTTCTAATAAAATAATTTCTGGTTCGCAGCTAGTATCTAAATCTTCTTCCATAAAAAGATTCATCACAATCGCTGATAAAATTAGATTGGGATCTATTTCGGATTTTTCTAAACTTTCGCTCACATATATTAAAATAGTGATAAAATCGCAATCGGGATGATTTACCCGACTCCTAATAATTAGTTCTAACTCTAAATAAAGAGATTCTTCTGGTTGGTTCCAATCAGGAAAAATCAGCAAATTTAAGGGTTTCAGATTTAAGGTGGCTAGATCCATGTGATTGTCTGTCTCATTTATATTGCTGGGCATGGAGGGGTTTTGGTGTGAAAGTTTGATCGCCCCTGGTTTAATTTAACTCGTCTTTGGGGGCTGGCGATCGCCCTCCATCCCCTATCTTGGCTGTTGGCGCGATCGCCAGCCGAGGACGGCAGCTAGGATGATACTGGGGGTAAAGACGGCGATTAGGGCGTTGAATGCGGTTAAGGGTATAGAGATAATGGGGCCACCGTACTTGATGATGAGGGAGATTACAGCGGAGATCAGGAATACTTTCAGGATAAATCCGGTGTTGGTGTTCATAGAATTGGTCTTTGGTTATATAATCTGGTTTTGGGAGGGAGAAGAGGGGCGCTTCATTTCGGGATAGCTTCGGTCGCGCGGACTTGGCTAATATGCCGAGAAGCCATCGAGACACCATTATTGCAGAATCTCGGAGGATTGGGGGGCGATCAATTTTTCCCCAGATAGCGCGGCTCAGATGCCTTTCCATTCTATAATAGGAATGTGCCATCAGCTAATTTACTAATATTAGGCTTGAGAGAGAATGGATAAGCAAGAATCAGATTTGATAGAGAAAATTCGTCAACAATTTGACAATGCTCCTTACCCTAAATTTGCCCTCGAATACTCTCCCAAAACAGACTATCAATCTCTCTACATTCATAATCTGGTAACAGCTTACTATTTAAGAAATCAAAAAGTTATAGAGACTGAAGGTAAAGTTATTTTAGACGCTGGCTGCGGCACTGGCTATAAATCCTTAATTTTGGCAGAGGCAAATCCCGGAGCAAAAATTGTTGGCATAGACCTTTCTGAAGAATCTGTTAACTTAGCTCAAAAACGGCTGCGACATCACGGATTTGAAAAGGCCGAGTTTCATGTTTTAGCCATCGAAGACTTACCCAGCTTGAATCTCACATTTGACTACATTAATAACGACGAGGTGCTTTATATTTTACCTGACATAGCGGTGGGATTGCAAGCGATGAAATCAGTCCTCAAATCCGAGGGGATCATCCGTACCAACCTGCACAGTTCTCTTCAGCGCACTAACTTTTACCGCGCCCAAGCACTTTTCAGGATGATGGGGTTGATGGATGAAAATCCGCAAGAAATGGAGATCCAATTAACCCGTGATATTATGAATGCTTTGAAAGATGACGTAAGACTTAAAGTAACTACCTGGGACGGTAACCTTGCTGAAAAGGAACAGTCCATACTGATGAATTATTTGTTTCAAGGTGATAAAGGCTATACGATTTCTGAAATGTTCGCGGCGCTGAGAGTTGCTGATTTAGAGTTTGTGAGCATGGTGAATTGGCGACACTGGGAATTGACGGACTTGTTCAAAGATCCAGATAACTTACCTGCATTTCTGGAGATGAGTTTGCCAGAAGTTTCTATAGAAGAGAGGCTGCATATGTTTGAACTGTTACAACCAGTTCATCGTTTAATTGACTTTTGGTGCGCTCATCCCGCGCGAGAGCCGTTGTTACCTGTTTCGGAATGGACTCTTGCTGATTGGCAGACTGCACGGGTGTATCTGCATCCCCAGCTAAGGACTGCTCAGGTACAAGAAGACTTGATTAACTGTATCAATGGTTACAGACCATTCGAGATCAGCAGTTATGTGCGTTTGCCAACCAAAGTTCCTATCCTAATAGAGAGTATTAAGGCTGCTTGTTTGCTGCCGCTTTGGGAAGGAGGTTGTTCTGTCACCGACCTAGCCGAACGCTGGCTAAAGCTCAGACCCATCCATCCCGTTACCCTAGAACCCGCGAGTCACGAGACAGCGTTTGAGGAGGTCAAGGAACTTTTGAAAATGCTAGAAGCTTTTATATACGTGCTTTTGGAGCGCTCGGCTTGAGAACGAAAAAAAAAATCCCGCGAGTGATATGAAGCCTGTCAGAAGTGGGTAAGTTATCTCTAAGAGTTAGAAATCAAGCATCCCACCCCTCTAGGAGAAACAACCAATGAAAACTGAATTTAAAGCCAGATTCCTGCAACACCTCAATCAAAAAAGACAGGATAAGGGTTTCACCCTGATTGAACTGCTGGTCGTTATTATCATCATCGGTATTTTGTCTGCGATTGCTCTGCCTTCCTTCCTCAGCCAAGCCAACAAAGCCAAGCAGTCAGAAGCCAAGCAGTATATCGGTTCCATGAACAGAGCTCAGCAAGCTAAATATGCAGAGGATAATGGCTTTGTAAAGGACGTTAATGATTTGGGTTTGGGCATCAAAACTCAAACTACTAACTATCTATACTCAATCCAACAGTCAGATTTTGCATCGGATACAAAAGCGACCAACTTCGCAACACCTGTAAATAAAAAGTCCCTCCAATTATATGCTGGTGGGGTAGCTATAGGTTCACAAACTGGAGCAGGCGCGGCTACACAGGACAAAACCACGTCAGCCGTTTTATGTGCATATGATGGTGAGGCTACTGCTTATAAGCCAGATCCGAACGCGGCGATCGGTTCTCGGTGTGAAACTGGTGGTACAGAAGTCGCCAAGTAAAAAAGGTATTACGGCTAGGAAGGTTCGATCAATGTAGTCTTAACTTTTTCCAAAAGTGGGTAGTGTTTGTATACACTACCCATTTGCATAGTTTCTAGAAATATTAGTTTCCCATATTAAAAATTTGACACCCTCTAACTTTTTAGACAACCCGGGATTGCCTGAACTACAAACTTTTCAGCAGCAAGCAGATAAATATGCAATGCAGGGACATTATGCTCAAGCAGCAAAGTTGTACGAGCAAGCAATAGAAGTTAATCCAGACACCAAATCTAATTACTGGTATTTGGGCTTGATGTTTCTGTTGCAGGAACAAGAAGCAGAAGCTCAAACTACTTGGCTGCTAGGCATGGCAGAAGGGGAACCAGAACAAGTGGAGGAGTGGACAGCAGAACTGATACAAGTGTTGCAAGCAGAAGCAGAGCGACGTAGAGGTATAGCAGACTATTCAGTAGCTTGGGTAATTCGGCAGCACATCCGAGAAATTAATCCCGCAGATATTAGCAACCTCTTGCACTTGATTGGCTTGTGCATCCTGCTTGAGACCTATACAGGAGAGGAACTGAATGCTCTGGGCTTAATCGATCATCTCCATTCAGAGCAACTCGCAGAGGCAGACTCTGAGCTATTAATGCAAGTGCTCAACAGTGTTTTACATTATGCTCCCCTGCACCCTTCGTCGCTCGAACTAGCGGAAGCCTGTCTAGCCCATGTCCGGGAACCTCTAGTTTTTATTGAAATTGTCATCGCAGCGTCGGTGGAAATTGCTCACTCGGCATTGATGCCGGGACTAGCAATAAGCTTTGCAGAGTTAGCTCGCACTTTAGATATTAATAATCTCGGAATTTTGCTACAGTTAGGTACTTATTATCAAAATGCTCAGCAATATGCTCGGGGTATAGAAATTGCCAAATTGCGCTATTCCTTATGCAAGCAACTAGCAGATAAAGTTTTTTCTAATCATCAAATTATGCGGGGATTGATGAGTGCAGGTGGATATTGGGAACAGGTATTACCGGTAATCCAGAGACACAAATCACTGTTGGAGTCACTGATCGGCGAACAACCAACATCACTTCACGCGACTACAGTCCAAAATCTGTTTCTTACTACCTTCTTTTTACCGTACTTTGAAGACAGTCCAAAAATTAATAAACCCATTCAAAATCAAGTCTCTCAGTTATGTCAAACTAATGTTGAAACCTATGCCAAGGAGCAGGCAGATCGATACAGACAGCGAGTGGCATCCAGTAAAAGCAATGGTACTGCTACTAAGCGTTTGAAGATTGGTTATGTATCGCATTGCCTCAGAAGACATTCAGTTGGCTGGCTAGCACGATGGCTTTTCCAGCATCATGATCGCGCTCAATTTGAAATACACGGTTATTTCCTGATCTATAGAAAGACGGAGGACTCTTTACAGGAATGGTTTGTCAATCATGTTGATAAAGCCCACAAAGGCGGTTTTTACGGTACTGAAGTGGCTGAGCAAATTTATCACGATGAGATTGATATTCTGATCGATCTCGACAGCATCACACTCGATGTGACTTGTGAGGTGATGGCACTCAAGCCTGCACCCGTTCAAGTCACTTGGCTGGGTTGGGATGCTTCAGGGTTGCCGGCGGTTGACTATTTTATTGCCGATCCCTATGTTCTGCCGGAGTCTGCTGAGGAATATTACAGTGAAAAAATTTGGCGTTTGCCTCAAACTTATATAGCTGTGGATGGTTTTGAGGTGGGTATTCCAGATTTGAGGCGCGATAGGTTGGGTATTCCGAGTGATGCTGTTGTATATCTTAGTGCTCAGAGGGGCTATAAACGCCATCCAGATACAGCGCGACTACAGATAAAAATTATTGCAGAAGTACCAAATAGTTACTTTTTAATCAAAGGTTCTGCTGATGAAGAATCAATTAAAAACTTCTTTTTTCAGTTAGCAGAAGAAGAAGGTGTGGCGGGCGATCGCCTGCGTTTTTTGCCAGAGGTAGGAGCCGAATCTGTTCATAGAGCAAACTTAGGCATTGCAGATGTAGTTCTTGATACTTATCCTTACAACGGTGCTACAACTACCCTAGAAACTTTGTGGATGGGCATTCCCCTCGTGACGCGGGTAGGACAGCAATTTGCGGCTCGCAACAGTTACACGATGATGATCAATGCTGGTATAACTGAGGGAATAGCTTGGACGGATGAGGAATATGTCGAGTGGGGGATACGCTTAGGGAAAGATACGGCTATGAGGCAACAAATTGCTTGGAAATTGCGACATTCGAGGCAAACTGCTCCCCTGTGGAATGCTAAGCATTTTACGCTAGAGATGGAGAAAGCTTACCAACAAATGTGGCAAATGTATCTGGAGAAACATCATTCGTAAAACGACTGATAGCAATGTATGACATAACTTGAACTGTGGAGGATAGTTAAGTGAGTGATGCTTTAGAGGAGGTGATTGCGCCTCGATTGTCCCTTTGCATGATTGTTAAAGATGAAAAAAAGAATTTACCGAGATGCTTAGAGAGCGCTAAACCTTACGTTGATGAAATCATAGTGGTAGATACTGGCTCTCAGGATGGTACGCCGGAGATTGCTCTTCAATATGGAGCAAAAGTCGATTACTTCAAATGGTGCGATGATTTTGCAGCCGCTCGAAATTTTTCTCTTTCCTTAGCATCGGGCGACTGGATTTTAGTTTTGGATGCTGATGAAGAATTAGTTGTTAATACTGATGCGTTGAAAGAGGAATTAACTTCAAAAAGGGAAGTCATAGCCTATTTACTGATGCTAAGCGAAGCCAATGCTGTACAGGGGACAACCCCATTACACACACCCAGGCTATTTCGCAATCTTCCAGAACTTAGATATGTAAGTCGCCTACACGAATATATAGACTTAAAAAAATGGTACGATCGTTCAAACTTTTTAAGTCAGTTAGAAAGTTTGAAAATTCTGCACCATCCTAAAACCGCTCCTGAAGAAATCCAGCAAGAATTGATAGAGCGTGACATTGCTATTTTGGAACGAATCCAGCAAGAGGAAGGTATTAGCTTAAGACTTCTTTACAGCCTTGCTAATGTTTACGGGGCTACTCAGCAAGCTGAGAAAGCTCAAGAATGCTACGCTGAAGCATTTGAGCGACTTTTTCCACACTTGATGGAAGGGAACCCGCCGGATGATTTTGCTTTTATTCCCTCCCTGATTTTTACATTGGCGGGGCAGTCCTTGCAGAATCAAGATTATGAAACGGCACGGTTAATTTGTCAGCGCGGTCTGGAGTGGTGCGCCAACTATCCGCCTATAAATTACATAGCTGGAATGACTTTAATTAGTTTAGGATTTCCTCTGGGCGCTATTGCTTATTTTGAGAAGTGCTTGCAACTTGGTAAAGATGTCAGTTACTATACAGGAGAGCCTTTTGAAATCAGTTTTATGACAACTGATGCGGCCTGTGGTTTAGGTGCTGCGTACATTCAGATGAAGTCCTGGCAAGCCGCTATATATGCTTTTGAACTAGCGCTTAATTTTGATGAAAACTGTACAGACGCTCAAAGAAATTTAGAGGGAATTAAGGCTTTGCTTAATCAAGAAGTGTAAGGATGGAGATAGGTGGAGAAGTGGTTAGCTATCCTCTACTTTTAGGGCTGATGCCTGTTGGTTAAATTTTTCTAGTTCGCAACAATTAATACCTTTTGCTTCCAGAAGCGCGATCGCTTCTTTATTCTCATTTTCCAACAAAATTCGACCGTAAAGTCGACGTGTCAAAGCTAACCACTGAATTTCGCTCAACTGTCCAATCAGTGTAATTTCTGGGCCGTCGGAAACATCTAAATCTTCTTGCATTAAAAGATTCATCGCCACGCTTGATAAAGCGAGATTAGCATCTTCGTCAGAAATGTTACTATTGTCTACCAGTAAAGTCATCTTGCTTTTGTCTGGGTGAGTTGCGATCGCCCTCACTACTCGTTCCAATTCTAAACCAAGAGACTCTTCTGGCTGCGTCCAATCTGGAAAAATAATTAGATTAATCTCTTTCAAGTTTAAACGCACTAGAGTTGCGTCTATCAGGGCGGAACTAACCGTTTTCGCCATTTTTGACCAAGAGAACTTTTTGGCTTGTTCCAACCCAGCCGCAATCAATGAGTTGCGAACCTTCGGTTTTTGTACCTCGCAAAGTGCATCGGCTAAACCCTCAACATCCTCATCATCCACATATAAAGCTGCTTCTCCTGCCACTTCAGGAATCGAGGCATTAGGACAAGTAATGACGGGACAACCGCAGGAGAGTGCCTCCAGTACAGGCAAGCCAAATCCTTCATATTTCGATGGATAAACCAGTGCAACAGCACCGGCATAAGCTAATCTCAACTCCTCATCATCAAGTTGAAGCTTGTGAACTACAGTACCTAATGTATAATTTCTAAACTCTCCTTCTAATAAAACTCCACTCCCCGTACATACTATTTCAAAACCTTGTTTACTTGCAAGTTGAGCAAATGCGCGGAAGAATAAAATAGAATTTTTATAACCAGCTCCACCACCAACCGAAATAAAATATGGTTTTGAAATTCCGTACTTCGTTTTAAAACTACTAATCTCTTCTTTACTCGCTGACGAGAAAAGATTTTTAACTCCGCAATGAGCTACAGTTACCGATTCTTGGGCAAGGGCTGGGAAAAACCTTGTTAAGTCCCGTGCTGTACTTTCTGAGATAGCAACATATGCAGAAGCATGGCGGATACCGTGATGCTTTTCCCTCCACATGGCTTCATCTAAATTCGTCGACCAAACTTCTGGAATCATGTCATATGCCATAAACACCGAAGGTGTTGATAGCGGTGTCGTGTAGTAGGAAGAGATAAATAAAACAGCCTCTTCTTCATCGCAGACTGCTTGCAGCATTTCGCGATCAGCATCGGTTGTTCCGTAGTTATAAGCTGCTATAGTACGGTATCTGATACCCAAGATTTTGGGCGCTGTTCCAGCCCTGTCAAGAACTACAATATGCTTAGCAAAACCATTTTCTGCCCATTCTTCTAACAATGAGGACCATACACGAGCTATCCCTGTTCTGTAAAGCTGGAAGAATACGCCATCAACAATGATTTTGGGACAAGAATTATAATACTTTCTTATAAAAATTTTTCTATTTTTAAAATGTAAAGCAAGTTGATCGATTCGTCCGTCTCGACCTGTAGCGTTTGTTATATGGCGAATTAACCGATTTGCATCAGGAACAGGGGTCAATGAATAGCCTGCCAATCTTGCCCGATGAGACAAGTCCACATCATCCCAATATCCAGGCCCATAGTCTTCGCACCATCCTCCCAACGCCTCTAACAAATATCTTTTAATACACAGCGCCCAACCTTCTAAATAAAATTCTCCTAGTTCATTTTGCGCTAAAGGTCCAGCTAAACCTTCGGCAGCCAAATTACACAAATATTCAATCGGTGAATCTATTATTTCCACGTCATTATTTAGGTGAATAATATACTCACCATTTGCTACCTTCGCTCCCTGATTGTTTGCTGCCGCAAAGCCTCTATTGGTCTCATTTCGTAGCAGCTTAATCTTCTGTCGCCTGCAAAATTCTTCCAATGCTGTTTTTCCTTTTGGTGCGCTACCATTATCAATAAATATTATTTCGGTATCGGGTAAGTATTGGAGATTTTGTTCCCACAGTTCTAACAATTCACTGTGATCCCACCAAGGTACAACTATGCTCGCTAAACACTTAACTGCACTCGTGAAGTAACCTTTACTTGCTTCAACCCAAAAGCAGCTCTGAGCATGAGACCAGTAATTACTAATCGTGATATTTTGAAAACCTGTGGCTTTCAGCAATTGTTGCAGTCGAGGCGCAGTAAAGCCCGTCTTGTGAAACTCGCCAGGGTGGGTCTGCAACCCAAATATAGTATCTAATTGCCAACCCCATCGTTCATCTTCTGGCTTAGCTAACCACTGCTGCATACACCATTCTAGATTTGGTAAATTCATCACCAATTTACCGTCTGGCTTTAAAACTCTTGCCCATTCTTGAAGAGCTAGTGGCACTTCAAATTTTCCAATATGCTCCAGCATATGTTCTGTAAAAATTTCATCTACTGAGTCACTTTCAAAGGACAAATTAAAGATATCCATTTGAATAACGCCTGAAGCATAAACATATTGGTCTATATTAAAGTATCCCTCCTTGAGGTTGGTCCCACAGCCCATATGTAACTTTACTAAGTTGTCGTTTGGCTTCATAATTTATTTTTTTATGGAATAAGATTTTTTTATCTTTTCTATTTTTATTGAGCTGGTATGTTTCCATACTCGAATCAGTCAACTTTCCTTAATGATCGCCCTCCTCTCCCTCTATTGTCCGGTTGAGTCGATGGGAAGTATTATCCTCCGCACCTCTCAGTTAGATCCGGACGTGCGACTTTCACCGCATCCGGCTC
>NZ_JAUBPW010000047.1:0-54242 GCF_036700965.1 Microcoleus sp. Pol8_D6
CTGCCTATCTTTTTTTACCACAAGTTGGCTCAATCCTTACTAGCTATGGGTTTTGGGTGGGTTGTCACCCCCCCAGGATTATACCGTTGATTTGTTTAGCAATAGTATTTATGGAACGAACCGCGAAGACGCGAAGGAAGAGAAGAGAAGAGAAGATGATAGGTAATCTCGACTGAGTTAATCTGAATGAATTTTTGTAAAAGATTTGCTGAGACTTACACGATCGACTAAACTATGTCTAACCAGTCGGTTCTAATGGGGAGCAGCCGTTAGAGGAAACGGGGAAAGTTCGGTGCAAGTCCGGCGCTGTCCCGCAACTGTAATGAAAGTCTTGTCGCTTTCTGAGTCAGGATGCCCGCCGATGTGTTAGTTTACATAGTCTCATCTGCGAGGTTCAGTGTGAAGGCCAGAAATCGGAAATTAGTCAGCTTAGGATTGATGGCTGGCTTGAGTTGTTATATTGTCCTGGGTTCGGCAACGCCCGCCGCAGCTATGCACATTTCGGAAGGTTTTTTGCCGGTGCAGTGGGCTGCGTTTTGGTGGATGGTGGCGTTGCCTTTTTTTGCAGTAGGTTTGCGATCGATTACTCGTATTACAAAAGAACACCCCGAACTTAAACTATTGTTGGCTTTGGCGGGTGCGTTTACTTTTGTGCTTTCTGCTTTAAAAATTCCCTCGGTAACGGGCAGTTGTTCTCACCCGACGGGTACGGGTTTGGGGGCAATTTTATTCGGCCCTTCGGTGATGGCTGTACTGGGGGCTTTAGTCCTGTTGTTTCAAACGTTACTGTTAGCGCATGGTGGCTTGACAACGCTGGGAGCGAATATGTTTTCGATGGCGATTGTCGGCCCTTTCGCGGCGTATTTTATCTATCAATTGCTGTTGCGAACTGGTAGCCAGCGGGCGGCAATTTTTTGTGCTGCGGCTTTGGCCGATTTACTGACTTATGTGACGACTTCGATTCAATTAGCATTAGCTTTCCCAGCAGCTAGTGGCGGTTTTATAGCTTCGTTTCTCAAGTTTGCTGGCATCTTTGCTATCACTCAAGTACCTCTGGCTATCAGTGAGGGATTGCTGACTCTATTGGTCTGGAACTGGCTGCATTCTTACGGGAAGCCGGAGTTAGAAACTTTGAAATTATTGAGACAGGAGTGAGGCGCCGTGAGTCAAAAAACTACAAAAAATCACCAATCTACTTCGCGGCAAAATTGGCTGTTGGCTGGCGCTGTGATTGTTCTGGCAGCGTTTCCTCTCGTTTTTGTCCGGGGTGAATATGGCGGTGCCGATGACCAAGCTAAGAAAGCAATTACTGAAATTCAACCGGGCTATAAACCTTGGTTCAATCACTTGTTTGAGCCGGCTAGCGGAGAAATTTCAAGTTTATTGTTTGCGTCTCAAGCGGCGCTCGGGGCTGGCGTAGTTGGGTACGTCATTGGGTTGTATAAAGGCCGATCGCAATCTCGGCAGCAGTCTGATAATAAATCGTCGGAATGAACCATCAGATTGATAGTCTGGCTTATACAAATCGCTTGCGGGGGTTGCCGCCATCTCACAAGTTATCATTTGCGATCGCCCTTTTAATGCTGTCTCTAGTTTCTGGGGCGATCGTCCAATTGTTGATCGGCCTTTGGTTGGCAGTCTGGATCGTCGTCTATGCGGGTATTCCGGGGAAACTGTATTTGCGGTTGCTGTCGCTACCGTTGATGTTTTTGCTGACAAGTTTGCCTGCTTTGGCGATGGGTGCGGTTGGGGGCGATCGTATCCCTGCAATTGGGTGGGATATTTGGCAAGGTTGGGGGATTAGCATCGGCACTTTTTATCTGTATGTGAGCCGCACTGGAATATACCAAGTGAGCTTGTTATTTGCCCGCGCCTTCGCATCGACAAGCTGTATGTATTTCATTCTCTTGACGGTTCCATTTACCGAAATCTTGCAGATTCTCAGACAATTACGCTGTCCAGAGTTGGTCACAGAACTGCTATTACTAATGTATCGGTTTATTTTTAGCTTATTGGCGATCGCCGATGAACTTTGGATCGCCCAAAACTCCCGCTGTGGCTACCGCACTTGGAAGCGGGGAATGCAGAGTTTAGGCATTTTAATCGGGCAATTGCTTCAGCGAACTTTGGAAAAATACCGTCAAGTTTCGTTGAGTTTAGCGTCGCGTGGCTTTAATGGAGAACTGCGCGTTTGGAATTCTTACCCTTACAAACCTTCACGAAGATATACATTTGAAGCCGTGTTTGGTTGCACCGTTTTAAGTTTGTTAAGTGTCGTATTTCAACGCTAAATTTATTAGGAATATTAATATAACCCACAGTTAGTACACGGCACTGCCGTATCCCTACAATTAATCGGGCGATGGTTACATCTTTAGCGGGGATGAGCAATGATTGTGAGGTAGGGAAACGGCACTGCCGTGTCCTCCGACAATTAATCGGGTGATGGTTAGATGCGAGGGGAGCGATCGATTATTTTGGGGTAGGAAAACGGCACTGCCGCGTCCTCCGTTACTATTTAGGGGTACGGGTTTCAACCCCTGCTGGACTGAAGGTATGACTTTTATGAACTTAATTAATGAATTTAATGAATTGACCTAAAAAGACAAGTGTTGAATACTAATAGTAATCAACACTTGTCCTATACAAATTATATGATAAATAAAAGACTCGTCAAAAAAATAGTTTTTTTCTTAATAGCTTCATTAAGCCTATTTCTGGTAACTGTTACCCATGCAGCAGCCCAACAACTACCGTTTTACTGGGATAATATCAACGTCACACTCGACGTTCAGACAAACGGAGATATGTTAGTTACCGAAACGCAAAAATATGTGTTCACAGCAGACTACAAAACTGAACGATATCGCTATATTCCTCTAGGTAAGGTCGATGAAATTAAAGATGTCATAGTTCAAGAAAATAATCAAATAATTCCGAGTAGCACGGGAATTGAAAACAATGAACTTTGGATTCGTTGGCAACATCGATTAAAAGCGCCAGAATCACATATTTTTGTCATCAAATATCGCGTGGTAGGTGGATTGCAGGTAGATGGTGAGAATACTCTAGTTTATTGGAAAGCTATTGCAGCGGGTCGCAAATCTCCAATTAATAGCGGAAAAGTTACGGTTAAATTACCCGAAGCTTTGTCAGGTAAAGTTCTCTCGTTTACGAATTTTGGTACAGCCGCAGTTCCTCGTCAAGTAGATCCTAAAACATTTGAGTTTGTGGCAAGTCAGCCTATTCCACCGGAACAAGAATTAGAAGTGCAAATTGCATTTCCGCAGGCGATTCTGAATGTACCTCAAGCTGGTTGGCAACAAAGTGGTAATCAATCTCAATCGACTTCGGGACAAAGCTCTTTGACAAAACCCAGACTTCCTTCTCCAGTGCTTTGGATATTTGGAATAATCATTACTATATTCATGATTAATGGCGGTGGCGGTGGGAGTGGCGGTAGTATCGGTGGTGGTAGTTGGGGTGGTGGTGGTGGTTGGGGTGGTGGTGGTGATGGCGGTGGTGATGGCGGTGGTGGTGGTGGTGGTGATGGCGGTGGTGGTGGTGATGGCGGTTAATATCACGGCCCTGGACGCATCACAACCAAAGAAACCGGGTTTTTACTGAATCTGTGGACTATAACGAAGCATTCTCGCAAAAAACCCGGTTTCTGATCACCCGTTGATATATGGATATTACCCAGATTCAGGACACTGCCGTGCCGTTTCCCTACAAATAATCGGGGTAGGGACACGGCATTGCCGTCTCCTCTTTTAAGCATTTGGTGAAACTTTGATTCCCTGATTTTGAGATGAACCGATCGCACTTCCTGCACAATCATATTCCAAATATGACTTTTATGAACATAATTAATGAATTTAATGAATTGACGTTCAAAGAAATCTATTGAATACTGATTGTAGTTAACAATTTTTCAGTACATTTGAGCTTAAAACCAGTTAAAAACTATGACTAAATCACGTTGGCTTCGCAAACTTTTACCCTTAGCAGTATCTTTCGCAACCACGATCGCAGCAGCAGGCGCTTTTGCCCCACCAACTTCAGCCCAAGTCAAATCGCCACCTCCGCAAGCTCAAGAAGTTCAACTAGCCCAAGTTGAAGGAATTAGCATTCCGATTTGGATATATCCCGTAGGAGCAATTTTCTTAATTTTCATCTTTATACCCAAGATTGGCTGGACTTTGGGACTGATCGCGATCGGCGAACGAGAAGTGGGAATTGTTGTCAAGAAATTCTCCCGCAAAAATTTGCCATCCAGTAGATTGATTGCTCTCGATGGCGAAGGAGGTTTGCAAGCAGATACCCTTCCTCCCGGCTGGCATTTTGGTTATTTCCCCTGGCAATATAGCATTCGCAAAGAACCAGTTGTGGTTGTCCCTCAAGATGAAATCGGTTTAATTATTGCCAATGACGGAGCCACCATTCCTCCCGATCGCATTTTAGGCAAAGTCGTCGATTGCGACAATTTCCAAAATGCCCGCAAATTCCTCACCGACGGTGGAGAAAAAGGACGGCAACTAGCAATTATTACAACTGGCACTTATCGGATTAATACGGCTGTATTTGAAGTCATTACTTCAGCTAATGCCACTGCAAAGGGTATGCAGCCGTCGGAATTTCAACTATACAAACTTGCTCCAGATCGCGTGGGAATTGCGAACGTGCTAGACGGGATTCCGATTGATGAAGGTGAAATTGCCGGGCCGATAATTCCCGGTCACGACAATTTCCAAAAAGCGCAATCTTTCATCAAGGGTGGCGGGCGCAGGGGCTTGCAAGAACAGGTGATTTTATCCGGTTCTTGGAACCTCAATCCCTGGTTTGTGCAAGTAGAACAGGTAAAAATGACAGAAGTGCCGATCGGTTATGTAGGGGTCGTAATTTCCTATGTGGGAAAATCGCACCAAGATGTAAGCGGCGTGGCTTTTACCCACGGCAATCTTGTCAATAAAGGCGATAAAGGTGTGTGGGTCGAACCGCTTTACCCAGGCAAACATCCCATCAATACAAAAGTGATGAAAGTAGAACTTGTCCCCACTACGGATGTTGTTTTAAACTTCACATCGCGGTTCAGCGGAGAACACGGCTACGACTCCAAGTTAAGTGCTTTGAAATTGCTTTCTTTTGACGGATTCACCTTTGAGTTAGAAGTTTTTCAGATCATTCATGTCGGTACTTTGGATGCACCGAGAGTCATTTCGCGGCAAGGTTCGATGCAAAATCTAATCGACCAAGTGCTGCGTCCAATTGTGGGCAATTATTTTCGCAATTCTTCTCAAGAATATACAATACTCGATTTTCTAATCGCGCGCAGCGAACGCCAAGCAGAGGCGGCAGAACACGTTCGTCAAGCCCTGCGGGCCTATGATGTGCAGGCTGTTGACACGCTGATCGGTTTGATTTCGCCGCCAGGAGAGTTAATGCAAACATTGACCGATCGCAAAATTGCTCAGGAACAAGAAAAAACTTACGAAGTGCAGCGCATTTCAGAGTCGCAACGTCAAGAATTGGTGCGTGCAACTGCGATCGCAAACATTCAAAATCAGGTGGTGGCGGCAGAACAAGGGGTGAAAATTGCCCAACTGAGTGCAACTGCTGCGATCGAACACGCTAGTGGTGAAGCAGAAGGGATTCGCCTGATGGGACAAGCAAAAGCGGATGCTTATCAAGTTGGTGTCAACGCTTTGGGTACGCAGAGTTACACGCTGTTGCAACTGATGCAAGCTGTCTCAGATGGTAGCGTTCGCGTCGTTCCCGATGTCACAGTGAATGGTAACGGCGGTAGTGGGGGTTTGCTGGACGGTTTGATGGCAATGTTGCTGCGGAATGAAACCAGTAAGAATGGAGAAAATGGAGCACATTCACCTGTAATTAATGTCAAGAAATCTAAGTCTGTAGTTGTGGAAAATGGGGTCAAATCACCAGTAGTAAATGTGCATTCGGTGAAGTCGCCGGAGTCTCCTAATCATTCACCAGTTGCTCAATCTGTGGCTGTTGCGGAGATTGATATCGATTCGGCATTTGGTGAATTGTTAGATATTTGAGTTGATGTGTGCAGTTTGTAGAGAGGACGATCGTCCTCTCTGAAAGCTTTTCGTCTAAAAATTTACTTTTCAGAGAATTAGAGGTGCAAGATTATGAAGTTTCTAGTTGGAGACAAAGAGATGAATTTACCCAAGTCGATCGCAATTACTTGTTTTACTCTCCTAGCATTATCTGGAAATGGGTTATCTGCGCTCGCGGCACAAACGCAACCCGCAAACAAAAAATTTGGTGATTGGTGTCGCACAAAAGCTTCTTTAAGTCCAGAAGCTAGACATACTGTTGAGGTGATGTTGAAGGAAGCAGGGACTACTGAGTGCAATGCAGCTAATCAGAAACTTTCGAGTCTCACGCAACTCACCCTCGACAACAAGAAAATCAGCGATATTACACCGCTAAAATCCTTGACTAACCTGACTATGCTTGGTCTCAATAATAATCAAATCAGCGATCTCAAGCCCTTGCAATCCTTGACTAACTTGATTGCGCTCAGTCTCGGAAAGAATAAAATCAGTGACATTAAACCCTTGGGCTCCTTGACTAAGCTGATTTCGCTTGCTCTGACCAATAATAAAATCAGCGACATCACACCGCTAAAATCCTTGACAAACCTGCATCAGCTCTTCCTCAATGGTAATCAAATCAGCAACATTACACCCTTGCAATCCTTGACTAAACTGAGTGTACTCTACATCAGTAGCAATAAAATCAGTAACACAAAACCCTTGCAGTCTTTGACTCAACTGACGAATATCTTTCTGGGCGACAATCCGATCGCTCCGGAAACTTGCCCTGTCAAGCCAGAGTCTATCTGTAATTGGCAAGAAGTATTGGTGTTCTAAAATTTTACATTTCCGAAAATGACGAGTACAAAATTATGACGTTTATAGTTGGAGACAAACACATGAATTTACCAAGGTTGATCGTGGTAGTTGCTTTTAGTGCGATCGGTCTAGGATCATGTGGAAATGGACTTTCGGTTTTAGCAGCAGAAACGCAAAGCGCAAACAAAACATTTGGTGATTGGTGTCGCGAAAAAGCTTCTTTGAGTCCGGAAGCTAAACATACTGTT
This sequence comes from Microcoleus sp. Pol8_D6, assembly GCF_036700965.1. Classification (NCBI taxonomy): domain Bacteria; kingdom Bacillati; phylum Cyanobacteriota; class Cyanophyceae; order Oscillatoriales; family Microcoleaceae; genus Microcoleus; species Microcoleus sp. Pol8_D6. The sequence continues at coordinate 7,136 of NZ_JAUBPW010000047.1, forward strand.
GAAGTGTTGTTGAAGGAGGCTGAGACTACTGAGTGCGATGCAGCTAGTCAAAAAATTTCGAGTCTCACGGAACTCGAACTCAGGAACAAAGAAATCAGCGATATTAAACCATTGCAATCCTTGACTAAACTGACTTGGCTCGAACTCAGCGGTAATCAAATCAGCGACCTCAAACCGCTAGAATCCTTGACTAACCTGTCTATTCTCGAACTCCAATATAATCAAATCAGCGACATCAAGCCATTACAATTTTTGACTAAATTGAATACTCTCTTACTCAGCGGTAATCAAATCAGTGACATTCAAGCCTTGCAATCTTTGACTCAACTGAATACTCTCTTCCTCAGCAACAATAAAATCAGCGACATCAAACCCTTGCAATCTTTGACGAACCTGGTGGACAATCTCTCCCTCAGCAACAATCAAATCATTGACATTCAACCCTTGCAATCTTTGACTCAACTGATTGATCTCTCCCTCAGCAACAATAAAATCAGTGACATTCAACCCTTGCAATCTTTGACTAACTTGTATAATCTCTCCCTTAGCGATAATCAAATCAGCGACATCCAACCCTTGCAATCTTTGACTAAACTGTCTGGACTCGTCCTTGAAAACAATCAAATCCGCGATATTAAACCCTTACAATCTTTGACTAGACTGACTTTGCTCAATCTCAACAACAATCAAATCCGCGATATTAAACCCTTGCAATATTTGACTGAACTGACTAATCTGTACCTCAAAAATAATCAAATTAGCGATATCAAACCCTTGCAATTTTTAACTAACTTGACTCAGATAAAGCTGCACGGAAATGCGGTTGCCGTTATAGAATTATCTAGAAATAGATCTTCTTCAGTCACTCAGAAACAATCAGAATACACTGGACAAACATTTGGTGATTGGTGTCGCGAAAAAGCAAATTTGAGCGCTGAAGCTAAACATACTGTTGAAGTTTTGTTGGAAAAAGCTGAAACTACTGAGTGCGATGCAGCTAATCAGAAACTTTCGAGTCTAATGGAACTAGACCTCAATAGTAATGAAATCACTGACATCAAACCCTTGCAATCCTTAACTAACCTGACTAAACTTTTAGTCCACAAAAATCAAATCAGCGATATAAAACCCTTGCAATCATTGACTAATCTGACTCATCTCGGTCTCAGCGATAATCAAATCAGTGATATCAAACCATTGCAATCTTTAACCAAGCTGACTAATCTCGGCCTCTACAACAATAGGGTCGGCGATATCCAACCATTGCAATCTTTGACGAACCTCACTGAACTCGGTCTTGAAAACAATCAAATCAGCGACATCCAACCATTGCAATCCTTAACTAACCTGACTAGGCTCGGTCTCATAAACAATGAAATCAGCGATATAAAACCCTTAGAATCCTTGACTAACTTAACTACTCTAAACCTCCACGTCAATGAAATTACTGACATCAAACCATTGCAATCCTTGACTAACCTGACTGTTCTCGGACTCAGCGACAATAAAATAGGCGATCTCAAACCTTTAGAATCTTTGACTAAACTTGAATGGCTCGAACTCCAAAACAATCAAATTAGCGACATCAAACCGCTAGAATCTTTGACCAACCTGACTAATCTCATCCTTAAAAACAATAAAATCAACGACATTAAACCCTTGCAATCCTTGAATAAGCTTGTGTGGCTCGAACTTAATGACAATAAAATCAGCGATATCAAACCCTTACAATCCTTGACTAACCTGATGTTATTTCACATTGGTGGAAATCCGATTTATCCCAAAATTTGCCCGATAAATCCCGAGTCTACCTGCGATTGGGCACACTGGAATTAAATGCTCAAACTTTACAGTTCGGAAAACTAGAGACACAAGATGATGACATTTACAGTTGGACACAAATACATAAATTCACCAAAGTCGATCGCAATTACTTGTTCTACGATCCTAGCATTATCCGGAAATGCACTGTCTGCGATCGCACCAGAAACGCGATCGCGAAACAGCCCATTTCCCTGAAACTCTTGTGGGGTGGGCATCCTGCCCGCCCCAAAGATACAAATATGACTTTTATGAACTTAATTAATGAATTTAATGAATTGACTTTCACTTGGGCTTGTTTGATTATGTTAATAACATTAGCTGGAAATTAATTAAATATGAAATCATGAAAGAAACATCAGACAAGCTGGAACTGCGAGAGACGGCGGGATTTTGGATGAATCTATTCGTTGGGGGTAGTTTTTTGGCATTTGGTTTGCCTTTTGGTTGGTATTCCGGCAGTGTTTTCCTTTATTTATTTGCTGTAATTGGTTTGATGTTGGTGATATTCTCACAGATTGAGAGCGTTACATTTGATAAAAATCTCGGTCATCTGACTTTCAAGTGGGAACAACCACTCATTTTCAAAATCAAAGTGGTCAAACACCTGATTCAAGATATTTCAGGTGTGGAAATACAGAAGATTGAGGATAGTGAGAGTATTAAGTATCGTGTATGTCTGGTGCTGGAGTCAGGCAAGCGGTCTGTGCCTTTAACTTCATACTTCACCACTGGTTTGGGAGACAAGCATAAAAAAGCCGAAGTCATTGCGACATTTCTGAATATCAAAAATTACGGTCTCGAAGGCTTTCCCAGACAACAAAATTCTAGTGAAGAACTTCAATGGGAGACTATAGAGGAGGAGATTGTTCACTGGGAAAGTGCAATTAGAAGTGACTCCAATGATGCTGATGCTCACATCAGATTGGCATCGGCTTTGCTCAACCAAGACCAAATAAAAAACAAACAACAAGCAATAAGCCACCTAAAACAGGCAGAGGCTATTTTCAAAACTAAAGGCTATGACGAGGAAGCAATGCAGGTTTTCCAACTTTGGGGCGCGCTCTATTGGGGACTTCTGGGAAAGTGAGGTTTAGATGGAATTTTCTCTTCCCAGGCTCTGCTGGGAATACTTACCCCGAGGTTCGGCCTCCAAACACTATCAAAATAAGGAGAAAAAATCATGTATCAAGATACTAACAAAAGAAACAGCCCGCCGCCCATTGTTTTTATTATTGTACTCGGTTTAATTGGGTTTGGCGCATACAAGTTCCTTCCCGGTTTATTGAATGCCAAAAGTTCAAATACATCTACACCGACAACGAGCGCATCGGGAGCGATCGCAAGTCGCATCAGTTTAGGAAATCGGCTATTGGTGACATCCCAAACAACAGCAGAAAAAAAAGCCGGCGTTGAAGCTTTTGTCAATGGAGATTACCAAGCAGCCGTCAAAAAATTTCAGGATTCGCTGCAACAAAATCGCAACGATCCCGAAACGATTATTTATTTGAATAATGCCATTATTTATTTGAATAAGACCCCAGCCAGCAATGGTTCCCCCTTAAAAATTGCTGTCAGCGTCCCCATTGGTAGCAACCCCAATGTCGCCCAAGAAATCCTTCGAGGTGTCGCCCAAGCTCAGGATGAAATCAATACTAGCGGTGGCATAAACGGCGCCAAACTGCAAGTAGAAATTGTCAACGATGACAACAGTCCCCAAGTGGTCAGAGAAGTTGCAAAGACATTGGCACAAGATCAGAATATACTAGCAGTAATTGGACACAACGCTAGCAATGCGTCTCTGGAAGCTGCTCCCATATATCAGCAAGAAAAACTGGTAATGGTGACACCGACGAGCTTTGCCAACAATCTATCAGGATTTGGCAGCTATATCTTTCGGACAGTACCCAATATTAGCTTAATGGCTGCTCCCTTAGCAGAATATGCAGTGAAAACAGCAGGCCAAACTAATATTGCCATTTGTTATGACTCCCAAGCACCGGATAACATATCATTTAAAGATGAATTTGTTGCCTCTCTTACTGCTGCTGGTGGCAAATTAGTTCCCACTGTTTGTGACTTTTCGTTACCCTCTTTTAATCCCGAAAATGCCCTCGCCGATGCTGTCAGCAAAGGTGCACAAGGATTGATGGTAGCGCCCCACATCGATCGCATTGACCGTGCGATTTCTCTGGCTCGCAGCAATCGAGGCAAATTGCCACTCTACGGCAGCACTACGCTCTACACCTTTCAAACTTTAAAAGATGGGCAAAAAGACGTTGACGGGCTTGTTTTGCCCGTTCCCTGGCATCCTGAAACTAATCCCGGTAGCCGTTTCCCAGAAAATGCCCGCCAGCGTTGGGGAGGCATTGTGAATTGGCGAACAGCAACGAGTTTTGATGCGACTCAAGCTGTGATCGCTGGCTTGCGGCAAAGCAATACGCGGGAAGGATTGCAACAAGCACTCAGAAATGCGAGTTTTTCGACAGCAGGATCAAGCGAGGATGTGAAGTTTTTGCCCACGGGCGATCGGGCGGGGAAGCCGATTTTAGTACAAGTTAAGCAAGGAGGAAGCACTGGCTATAACTTTGTCCCGCTGCGGTAAGTTTGTTAAGTGCGATCGCACTCACATCTTGCATATTCTCAATCAGCCTTTCAGGGGCGGGCAGAATGCCCACCCCACAAAAAAATTCCCTCTTTGTGGAACAGGCATCTTGCCTGTTTCTTAGCATGATTAAATTCTCCTTTTCTGTTGAATTAGCAGAATTTTTAAGATAAAATGAAATGAGTAGATAAAAGGAGAGCGTCGTTTATGATCGCGCCAGTTGAAACCAAAACCTACACGGCTGAGGAATATCTAGAATTGGAAATCAATTCCCAGGAGCGGCATGAATTCATCAATGGGGAGATTGTTCTGATGGCTGGTGGCGCACCGAATCATAATGAAATTACAAGCATCTTAAATGCTATTTTGAGGGTGAGTCTCAAGGGTAAACCTTACAGTATTTTTGCATCGGATCAGCGGCTTTGGGTTCCGCAGCTTAATAATTATACTTACCCGGATGTGATGGTGGTAGCGCGCCCGATAGAACTGCAATCTGGACGGACGGATACAATTACCAATCCTCTGCTCATTGCTGAGGTGCTGTCTAAAGGTACCAGAGCTTACGATCGCGATGAAAAGTTTGCTGCTTATCGCACTATTCCTAGTTTTAAGGAATATTTATTAATCGACCAATATCGGCTACAGGTGGAGCAATACTCGAAAACTGATGCGAATAAGTGGATTTTTTCGGAATATAGCTGTATGGGCGATCGGCTGACTTTAACCTCTATTCCTGTGGAAATTTCGCTGACCGATTTGTATGAAAATATTGAGTTTGGTGAATAGGCGGACGCTTTTTTGTCAAATATCCCAAATAGTGGTAATATCCCCGTATATCGATCGGCTCTGATGGAGAACAGCCATCAGACGTAAGGGGGAAAGTTCGGTGCGAATCCGGCGCTGTCCCGCAACTGTAAGGAGATTCTTGCTTCTCTGAGTCAGAATGCCCGCCGATTTGTTTACCTGTTGTTTTTCATCTGCGAGGTATGGATGATGGTGAGTTTATTATTTTTTAAATTATTGGATTGGGTTTTTTTAACCGCAGATATCAGCAGATAAACACAGATGAACGCTGATGTAATTCGATTTGTGTTCTGAAGGGTATCTTATTTTAAGGGAAATGAAAAGAAATGCGAGTTGAAGATAGTGTTTGGCAGGGTAGTTTTGGCTACTGGCAAAACTTATTTATTCACCAGAATATTTTGCCGATCGGACATACTGCTTGGAATGGCTTTTTGCATCAAGGACGAGGCTTGGTTGCTTGCAAAATCAATACTCCCATTAACGGTTCTGTGAATTGGAGCGTAGATACTATCAAGTACGATCTGCAATTTATTTCTGACTTGGAGGCAACCGTTTATTTGCAGCAACTAGAAATAGAGGAAAACACTGTTTCTAATTTGCTCCAAATCATTGCTGGCTACGAACCTAAGAAAGTAATTATATTTTTGTCGATCGCCAACGGTCAGATTGATATCAATTTGTTGCAAAACTTGGCAATTTCTCCTGTTGAGTGCTATGAACAAGTATGCAAGCGCTGGGAAGAATTTCAACTCTGCCCGAAATCCTAAAACTTACTAAATTTTCCGAATGTCGCAGCCAAAATCCATCGAAATTTCCAAAGTAACTCGCTACCAAAATGCAGCGCTTAATTACTATTTGGGCCTGACAGATTCGCCCTACCTTCACTACGGCTATTGGGAAACCCTACCTGTGCCCGCTGACGAACTAACGATCGCACGATTGCGCCTGGCTCAGCAAGCTTATACTGTAAAACTGTTGGATGCAATCCCCAAAGGCACTCATACGATACTGGATGTGGGCTGCGGGATTGGCGGAAATGCTGCTTATTTGCTCGATCGAGGTTTTGGAGTGGAAGGGCTCGCACCCGATCCGTTTCAACAGCAGCGCTTTCTTAAGTGTACTGGCGATCGGGCAATCTTCCACCTCACGAGGTTTGAAGACTTCAAAGCAACCCATTTCTACGATCTTATTCTCTTTAGCGAAAGTAGCCAGTATATGTCGGCTGTTGATATTGCTAACGGTGCCGCCAAAATCCTCAATCAGGGTGGATACGTGTTGCTGGCCGATATGCTGCGATCTGATGCTAATTATAAAGAGGGAATGTTCTCTAATTGTCATGTTGTTACGGAACTTCATGCAGCATTAAAGCAGGCTGGATTCACTTTAGTAAAAACTGAGGATATTTCCGCCCATATTTTGCCAACAATCGATTTGTATGTCGATACTTTCCGCAGGTATGGACTGAATACAATGATATATGTTGCCGATTTGATTGCGATTACAGTTCCCCCCGTCCACAAATTCCTGCGCTGGATATTTCGCCGCTGGTTCAAGAAGTTGGTGGTTGAAGGATTGGAAGCGGGCAAACTTTTTGAGCAACATCTTTGTTATGAAATGCAACTTTGGCAGTTGTCAAAATAAGATCGAGGCTGACACAAATATAGCAATCCTAAATCATTTGTGAATTTCTTACTCCCTCCTTATCAAGGGGAGGGTTGGGGTGGGGTAAAAAGTTGACGACTGCTGCAAGGATTGCTATACAATGGAAATCGGTAATCGGTAATTGGAGGCCGAGCCTCCGGGTATTTATTCCCAGGCAGAGCCTGGGAACAAGGCTATAAAAAATAAAAAATAACGAATATGTCTGAATGGATTCTCGAATTCGCTGGCACTTCCTACTCCTATCCCTGCGGTTCGCGAGTGGCAATTCAGGGTTTAAATCTAAAAGTCCCCGCTGGCAAACGGTGCGGGCTGATCGGTCAAAATGGCTGTGGCAAAACTACCTTTTTTCTGTTAGCAAATGGCTTATATCAACCGCAACAGGGAATCATTAGCTGGCAAGGTGAACCCTTTCGCTACGATCGCAAATCCTTGATGCAACTGCGCCAACAAATCGGACTCGTCTTTCAAAATCCAGAACATCAATTAGTAGCTTCGACGGTAGAAGAAGATATTTCTTATGGATTGTACAATTTAGGCTTAAAAGAATCCGAAATTGCTCAACAGGTGCAGGAGGCGATCGAGCAATTCGATCTAAGCGAACTCGCCCGCGAACCAATTCACAATCTCAGTTTGGGCCAGAAAAAGCGGGTTTCCATCGCCGATATCATGGTTCTCAAGCCCAAACTGCTGCTGTTAGATGAACCTACCGCCTATCTCGATCCGCGTCACACCCGACAACTGATCGGTTTACTTCAACAAATTCACAGCGCTGGAACCACTATTCTTTTAGCAAGTCACGACCTCGATTTCATCTACCGCTGGGCTGATTGGGTGTTTGTAATGGATCGGGGAAAACTAATTTTAGAAGGAACACCGGAAACCGTTTTTGCTCAGCGGGATGTCTTGGAACAATTGCAGCTTGGCGTACCGCTGGCGATCGAGCTTATGGAGCAAATAAGGGCGGTGTTTCCAACAGACGATCGCTCAAAAATCCCCGCTTTCGAGCAATGGCAACAACAAATTTTACAAGCACGTCGGCTGCTTTAACGAGACTTAGACAATTGATAATTGGCGTTGCTGATTCACGGGATGAATCACCTGTGATCGGAAGTTACAAAACTCATCCTCAAGCAGGTTTATAGCAATTGCGAAATCTTGAATTCATACCTGTATCCAGCAAATATTGTTAAATTCACGGCTCAAGAGTTGGCATTGTTCAAAAGAAGTAAAGGCTATCGCGTCAAGGCTTCTCGGAGCTTGAGCTTGCAGTTCAGAGTCGTTTGATGGCATGAGAACAAGAAGGCTGATTGCACAGAAATTATGTTCCCACAAATTCTCTGCAATCAGCGATCGTAATTAATGGGAGATAGAAATTCCGCCAGAAATAAAAGCAGCAGGGAAGCTGTCTGTTGGCTGATTACAAAGTTGCAAAGCTTGTTCTCTTGAAGTATCTAAAAAACGAATGCTGTCAGGACTTGAGTCTCTGATTCCAATAAATACCCATCTTTGTTTCCCAGTTACTTGTGAAGATCCGCTAACAATCGGCCCTGCAATAGTAACGATCGGTGTTCTGTTACTCCCCAGAAGAAAGCTCTTTACGCACTGGGCTTGAATACCCATCTGAAGACCATCTTGTTCTCCCCTATATTGAGCTGTCCCAGAACCAGTTCCAGATGAGTCTCCAAGAACGTTAATGTTAACCGAAAAAGTTAAATTCCCAGCTTTTGCTCGACCAGACCCCTGAATAGAAGTAGATTCAAAAAATGTTGGACGCAATGCCTGACTATTCGCTTGCTCTACCTGGGCAAACAAAGTAGTCATTGCGATGCCTGCAACTATCAGGCTCGAAAGCTTGTTCTTCACGGTTATCTCCTTTTGCGGTCTAACGTTTCTGGTCAGTGGCTGATAATAACCTTTGCAACACCACAAAAGAATTGGGTCAGTCCGCTGCACCAGGGTTGTTAGGCGGTACGTTAACATCTTAACTCAATGTGCAGTGACATCTTAATAAGAATTTGGGCGTTGCTGATTCACGGTATGAATTACCTTTTCGGTTGAATTTACAAAACTCACCCTCAAGCAGGTTTATAGCAATTGCGAAATCTTGAATTCATACCTGTATCCAGCAACGCCCCCCGTGGGGGTAAGTTCAGATTACACATTACCAATTATCAAAAATTGATTTAGGAAAAAGGCGATCGCCCCACTGCCGATGGGCACAGTCAGATTGTCAATTCCCAGCTTGGAAACCGACTCCAAAGTAGCAGCAGCCAAAGCTACAACAGCAGACACAGCCCAAGTTTGCCAAATATTGCCTTGAACCGCCAGCAAAATCAAACTGCTAACAGCAAAACTCACCAAATACATAGTTGCAGAACCTTCCCAACTCTTCTGTATTCCCCAAACTCGATAAATATGTTTGCCGTATTTCTGGCCGATGACAGCAGCCAATCCGTCGCCCCAAGTCATGACTAAAATGCCCAAAGCAGCGTACTCCTGATGCTGTAGCGGCCAAAACCAAGCTACGAGAACGCTGATACTAACAGCATAGAAAAAAGTCCCCAAACTCTTCCGGTTGATACTGTTAAGACTGGGCAAAATCGGAACTTGGTAAGAAATTAGGGCGATCGCACCTGCTAAAACCCCCGCCGAAATCCCCACCCAACCGGGTATTTCCAGCCACCAAGCCAGCAAAATCACGTTCCCAGTACCGATGTGAACCACCTTCCGCGATACCTCAGCATCCACAGAAGTAAAGCGATTTAACCCTTCAGCTACCAGTAAAATCAAACCCAACCAGACTCCCACGAGGGAAATTTGCAACCACACAGTCGGAATTTCAGAAAATATAGACACGATATTTAGGAAACACTTATTTACATCAGGCACTATTTACTACTTTAGTGGAAAGCCGATCGCTCTGTTCAGTGTTGGGAGGATTTTCAACCGTCGCTACGGTATAATTTACTCGTTCTCCTGTGGTCGGTTTTGGAGACAAGGTGAGTTAGTCTAATAAAATTATTCGTTTGAAGTTTTGAGAGGCTCAGAGAATCTGATTACTATGCAGTATGTCTTAATTATTCATGAAGTAGAAAATTATGAAGCTTGGAAACAGGTATTCGATCGTGCTGAAAGCATCCGAAAAGAAGCTGGCGAGCGCTCCTATCAGGTCTTGAAGTATGACAACGATCCGAACAAAATTGTTCATTTCTCCGCGTGGACATCAATCGCAGATGCTAGGGCGTTTTTTGAGTCGCCTAGACTGGTTAAAATTAGAGAAGAAGCCGGAGTTAAAGCTCCTGAGTTTATTTATCTAGACCAATTAGAGTCAGGAGTATTGTGAAAGACCTATTTGTATAATGTAAGTTGTTCAAACTATGTGATTATGTTTTGAGTATGTACGACGGTAGCTACTACCAGCTAATGGCTGAGTACAATTGCTGGATGAATCAAAATCTATATTCGGTCTGCTCGGCAATTCCTGATGAACAGCGCAAACAGGATATGGGTGCCTTTTTTAAGTCGATTCATGGCACTTTGAATCACTTACTGTATGGTGACAAAGCATGGATGGGTCGTTTCACTCTTCACCCATTTTCGGGTACCGTTATCGGTCAAGAACTCTATGCTGAATTTGAGGTTTTGAGAGCAGAACGGGAGACAACGGATCGGCAAATTATAGAATGGTCTAGACACCTTAATTCTGACTGGTTGAGTCAACCCTTTGAGTACACAAGCAATGTAGATGGTAAATGCCGCGTGCTACCGACGTGGGTTTTGGTGACACATATGTTCAATCATCAAACTCACCATAGAGGGCAAATTACCACACTACTCAAACAACTTGGCTACGACCCAGGCGTTACAGATATTCCCTGGCTACCCGCTATATCAATCGGATAATTTCTGGTTGTAAACCGACACACCAGAACACTCGGCGGTTAAAACCTCATCTACACTTGCCTCTCGTCCCAGCAGAGGGGGACTCAAGAAAATCAAGAATTTAAACTTGTTTCGGTGGGTTTTGTCTGTATAAACGTGATTTTAACCCCCGACTTTTCAACCCTTGCCTTGTGAGTTTTGTGTGTATAGACGCGGTTTCAACCGCCGCGTATTCTGTAGAAATCCTCCGCCTTCACAACTCCCGTTTCATCAACTCTCGCACAAACTCAAAGGCTTTTGGACGCAACTCGACGGGCAGCAACGACAATCCCAAACCCGCCCACATTTTCGCCGCAGAAACAGACTTTCCTGCCCGCACCATCAGGCGTCCTTTTGCAGTTTCCCCCACCTCAATCAGCCGCAAACCTAGCGCTAATTGAGTTTCTGCAATCCTTTTGAGCCTGACAGTTTCTAACTTCTCCGACTCAAACTCGTAGCCTGTTAAATAGCGCAATTTATCGCTTAAATACGGAATTGCCCGATCGACTCCTTGCTGTCCTGTATGAACTCGATACTCCATCAACAGCTCCGGCAAGTAATAGCACTTTTTGCCCGCAATCGCAAGTCTTACAAACAAATCGTTATCTTCGCAATTTTGCAAATTCGGCCGCAGAAATCCGACTTCTTCCAGCGCGCGGCGGCGAAACAAAGTTGCCCCTATTTGCAAACTCTGTCTCAGAAACACTGCTTCGAGCAAATCTTCAATAATTCCCGCCGACAACTCGGTGCGCCCCCACCGCTGCGAATTGAGTTTCGTCTGGTTTTCATCAATATAATTGTTAATGTCGATCACCCAGTGATCTGTACTGACAAAATCAATGCTGGGATCTTTATCTAAAATAGCAGATGTCCGCTCTAGAAATTGCGCGCTCAGGCGATCGTCATCGTCAAACTTGATAAAATATTTGCCCCTTGCTGCTGCAAAGCCCGATCGCATATTATTACTCTTGCCGATATTCTGCGGGTGGCGAATGTAGCGAATCCCGCGATCGACAAATTCCGACATCAACAGAGGAGTGCTGTCAGTAGAACCGTCATCACAGATAATTAATTCAAAATCTGTATAAGTTTGATCTAGCACGCTGGCGATCGCACTTGCCAACAAATGCACTCGATTGTAAGTAGGAATGCAAACGCTAATTTTCGGCACTACGACTATTTTCAATTTTAGATTGTGGAAAAAATTCGCACTTCAGTCCAGGAAAATAAACCACCAATGCCCAATGCCCAATGTCCAATGCCCTATGTATTTTAACTCAAACGAGCCGTACACTCCAGAATTAACTTTTGATTCACCAAAGCAAAAGGTTGAATTTCCAAAGCGCGACGAAAAGCTTGAATAGCATTTAGGTATTCTCCCAAGGCAGCGTAGCACAAACCCAGACCGTGCAACGCCCCAAAATGTACCGGGTTCAGTTTGAGGACAATTTCGCAGTCCTCGATCGACTTTTTATAATTTCCTTGAGTATAGTGAAGTACGGCGCGTCGGTTCCAAGCTTCCGCAAAATCCGGCGCTTCCGCAATCAATTTCGTCAGCAAATCCAAAGCGTGGTGAACATCGCCTGCATCCAGCGAAACTTGCGCTCGCCTGAGAATTTGCATCCCATAGTCACCCTTCTGGTTAAACCAAGTGCGCCAGAGTTCTGTAGTTGCCCGATCGCGAACACTTTCGTCGGGCTTTTTCAAGTCTTCGAGCAGCGCCTTAACAGATAATTCGTCCATAGGTGCGAAGATTGTTAAAAAGATTTTATCAATCAATCTTATCGTGCAAGCGGCAACTTTATTTATCCCACATCCCATGAAGATTTTAATGCTTTCCTCGACTTTTCCTTATCCGCCAAGCCGCGGAGGAACTCAGGTAAGGACGTTTAATTTATTACAATACTTGAGCCGGCGACATGATGTAATTCTCGGCACTGTAAGATCGCCCGATGTCACCGATGCACAAATCGACGCATTGCGCCAGCAAGTTACAAAATTGGCAGTTTTTCCCCATCCGCAGACACCCCCCCAACCCCCCCTTGCTAAGGGGGGGCTAAGACTCCAGCAGGAGACTGAGGAAGGATTTTTACCTCCCCCCCTTAACAAGGGGGAGACTGAGGGGGGGTTCTCTGAAATAATAGGAAAATTCCACAGATTCAGTCGATTTTTGTTGTCCGGGACACCTCCAAACGTACTCTCAAGCTACTGCCAAGCAATGCAGAATTGGGCAGACGAATTGGTAACAGCAGGCAAATGCGATACTGTCACCTGCGAACACAGCGTTAACGAGATTTACGTGCGTCCAGAATGGCGGCAAAAACTGCTGACAGTGGCAAATATTCACAGTTCCGTTTGGGGAACTTGCAGGGAAATGTTAGCAACCGGCACCTCCGAAAAACCCCTGCGCGATCGACTAAATTTACCGCTACTCGCCCGCTACGAAAAACGCTACTGTTCCAAATTCTCCCGCATTGTCGCGACAACATCCACAGACAGAGAGCAACTCCTCGAATTACTGTTGCCTCCGGTTCGAGTGCGAGGAAAACAAGATTGTTTTGTACCTTCCATAGATGTAATTCCTAACGGCGTAGATTTAACCCAATTTCCGTATCGGCCGATCGATCCGGGAGGACATACCTTAATTTTTGCAGGCGCCATGAACAATTTGCCCAATATTGACGCGGCGCGGTTTCTCAGTTTGCAAATAATGCCGCCTTTGCAGCAGCGCTATCCCGATGCTACCCTCACCTTAGTAGGGGCTTCGCCAGTCCCGGAAGTGCTCGCCTTGGGGAAACTCCCCGGAATTCAAGTAGTAGGCCGGGTGCAAAGGGTGGCAGAATATTTGCATCAAGCTGCTGTTTGTGTGGTGCCGATGCGGATAGGTTTTGGGATTAAAAATAAAACTTTGGAGGCGATGGCTGCGGGAACCCCTGTGGTTGCGAGCGATCGAGGTTTGGAGGGTTTAGCCGTCGATGGCGGCCCACAACCGAGAAGGGCCTTGCGGGCGAACAAAGTTCACGAGTATGTTGAGGCGATTACCAGTTTGTTTGAAAATCAGCAGCTAAGACAGGAGCTCTCTGTCAGCGCGCGATCGCTCGTTGAAAGCCAATACACTTGGGATATCATAGGTCGGCAGTACGATCGGCTATTGCAATTTTAAACCCTAAATTCTAAAATCTAAATTCTAAAATGGGACGATGGAACACAAAATTAACCCCTCAAAAAATCGAGCCTTACCCCCAGAAAATCGCAAAGTTGATCCTCCTCCGACAAGACGCCGTCGCCAAACCCGACGCCCCAAAAATCTTCAAGAGTCCCAACTTCCCATACCTACTCCCCGAACTCGCGCCAGATATCCCTGGAAAAGACTGGTAGCTAATTTGACAGCCCTCAGCGTCTTGGCTGGCTGTGCAGCTTTGATGGGAGGCGGCGCTTGGCTGAGTTATCAGCTAATTGTCGATCCCAATGGCAACAGGTTGATCTCTCAGTTTGTGCCGGAATGGTCGCGCCTGCCTACAGGTAGCAGAGATTCGATCCAAACTCTCGATCAAATCAAAGCCAGCATCCGCAAATTGGGATTCGTAACCGGAGAACCCCTGCCGCTTCCCGTCGATCAATCCCGCGATAATTCTATTTCCGATTTGCTATTGCCGGTAATGGTAGAAAGAACTGTTAAGGCTTCTACTGTTTGCAAAAATCCTTGTCGTCAAATTGTCGAACTTCGGGTGTACAAGCGGGTGCAGCTTCCCGATCGCAGTTCCGATAAAGAGCAGTATTTTCAGCTAGCAAGTTCTGTGAATCTAGAAGGCCCTGCGGAATCTTTTGTCATTACTTCTTTAGCTGACTCTACATCTGACAATCAAGCCTCGAATCAGTCCCTACCCCTAACAGAACTGCGCCGCTTTGACGGAAAGCCCCCCGCCTCTGGCATTTGGTTTAATGTCAGCGGTCAACTAAAGCGCGACGACAGGAAAATTCCCTACGGACAAGTCGTTCGCTACAACCCCAGCCAAAATCATTTAATGCCGCTGTTGGAGTGGGCGAGTGCGGCCGGACAACCGCCGAATTGGCAGCAAATTGTTAAGGGGGAAAACCCACAATTGGCGATCGACCAAACAGTTGGTTTAGAGCCACAATTTACCCTTTATCAAATTGGCCCGCGCAAATTTTTGCCGAACCCAGTTCAGTTAACGGCGATTTCTTTAGAAGAATTTGCCTTCAATGACGAGACTTACAAAAATGGGCTGCGACTTGCCAAAAGCGGCCTGTGGTCTCCAGCATTAAATGTCATGCGTGTGGCGAAGGGGAAAGCTGGCAAAAATTGGCCTGCAGTCGCGCAAGCTCAGCTAGAAACGATCGAATTTCACGCTAAAATTACTCGGGCTCAGGCGATCGCATCTTGGGCCAGTCCCGGTCAACAAGTTCTCGCAGAATTGATCGACGGCCGCTGGGCCGAAGCTTTGCAAGTATTTGAAGCCGATCCGAGTAACAGTCACGAAATAGCCACAACCCTCAAAAATGACAGCGGGCGGATCTGGAACCGCATAGACGCCGCCTTGAGAGTGAATGCCGCTGACGCCGATGTCAAGGCTTGGGGCGCCCTGATTGTAGCATCTCAAGACGGAACTCGTGAGGCGATGAATTGGCTCGACCAGCAATCAGATACTGACAGCGAAACAAGAACTCGAATTCGGAATTTGGTCAACAAACTTCAGGAAGCAGTTTCTCAGGCTGAAAGTTTAGAAGCCCACAAAAGTCAAATTATGGGTTCTGCTACTTTAATTAACAGTGTCAATCCCGCTGAGTGGCTGGAACCAGAACCCAACAATGAGTTAAAATTGGCAGGAGAACAAGTTTGGTATCAGGTGCAGGTAGCGAGTTTTTACGATGGTAGTCGCTGGGTTAATTCGCCATTTTCTGATGTAGAAGTGAGCTCTTTTCCTGCTACTCAAGTCAAGTGGCTCTGGGGGCGGCTAGGATTACAGGCTGACCCCAAGATTAAAATTGAGGTAGCGATGGCTAACGGTCAACAAAGAGTTGCTGTAGGAACGGTGAAAGCAGTGCAGATTCAAGACGGAAGTCTGCGCTTGCTGGCGGCGGTTGACAAGCGATCGTAATCTGGGAGAAAGCATTCGGCAGATATAACAGTCCCGGAGGCACTCTTGACACAAAGAAACCGGGGTTTTTTACCGTTTCTGCCGATTGCAACAGAAGTATTTTCGTAAAAAAACCCGGTTTCCTTGCACCCGTGCGTCCAAAACTAGGAATAAGGAAAATGCTTTCTTCTCCCCCTCCCGCAACTCCGAAAGAGGCGCAATCTCACAACTCCTCCCCTCTCCACTTATCGCTCTTGGACAACAATGCAGACAAAAATTTTGTTAATTTAATTAACACAAGTTGCACACAAAAAACCCAGAGCTCTTAAATCGCGCCCTTTTTAGAGAGTGCTGCAATCATCTGGCGTTTCACTGCTTTAGCCCAAAGCTCAAACTCCAAACTGTTGATATTCTGAATTTTCACTTCTTCAACAGGCTGAGTTGGGGCTTCTTTCTGTGCTGTAGTCTCCATTGTTTTTTCCCTCGTCAGAAAATGTTAGTAGTCGATCGCAAACGGTTAGCATCATACATCTATTTTAATAACTAATTCTTGCAATTAATCAAACTAAAGGCAGAGAATTTAACCATCAAATGCAGTAAATACATCTAGATTATGCAATTTACGAATTAAATGTAAGAAAACCCTACAACCCTTGTTATATATAGGCTTTTCTTGACATTAAAATTTTACAATTTACATTGTATGGCACTATCAAACCAATGCTTATGTTAGTAAACTTATTTTTAAATGAATGTATTGGCATATACAGCAGAAAATAATTTTATTGAATTCACATAGTGCCGTAAAGCCGATCGCCCGCATCTCCGAGTCCGGGTACAATATACCCGTGCTCGTCCAAACACTGGTCAACAGCAGCCGTATAAATCTGCACGTCAGGGTGTTGTTCGTGAAAGTGCCCCACTCCCTCCGGTGCCGCCAGCAAGCACAAAAATTTAATAGACTTCGGATTAACTTCTTTCAGCCTATCCACTGCCGCCACTGCTGAATTACCAGTAGCCAGCATCGGATCGACAATTAAAACATCTCGCTGTTCGATATCCTGGGGAACTTTGAAATAATATTCGATCACCATCCGAGTTGTCGGATCGCGGTACAAACCAATATGTCCTACCCTCGCAGACGGAATCAGCTCTAAAATACTATCTAACAGTCCCTGACCAGCGCGCATAATCGAAATAATCACAATTTTCTTTTCTGCAGCCAGCACCGGTGCATTCATTTTGGCGATCGGCGTTTCTATTAGTTCATATTTTAGCGGCAAATCTCGCGTCACTTCATAGGCTAGTAGCATTCCAATCTCTTTCAGCAATTGGCGAAATTTCGCCGTGCTCGTTTGAGTTTGCCGCATGAGAGTTAACTTGTGCTGTATCAAAGGATGGTCAATGACAGTAACTTTAGCACTCATTTTTTTGAATAATTAATTTGCTTTATTCTAACTTATCAGCCATCAACGCCTTCTTGACGAAAAAAAAATCGGTTTCTGTGACCCCTGCATCCAGGACTACTTATATAAAACCTGTATTTAAAACAGGAATACCGCGCGAATAAAATTCGCTTCTACACTTGCCTTTTTTCCGCGCAGCGCGACACTAAATATGCGAGGTTTGAAAATACACAAATATGTCATTCTCTCGTTTCCTCTCCTTCCGGCCCTCTGCCTGGGAACGCATGTCCGGGGACAAAAGCCTCCCGACTGGTCTCGCTCGCTTTCTCACGATCCGTCCAAGCCTGTTAACACAGATCCGGAGTTTCGCACCGAAATCTTCCGGAACTTTTAGGAGCAGACATGAATCATAGAAAGTATCAGCAGAAAACCTATTTTTTCGATTAATTAACTAATTGAAAAAACCTGACTAGGAACTTCACATGAGGTCATAAGCTTAGCTGTAATGGCTTTTCATTTTTCCACATGAAAGCCGTTACATCCCCGTCTAAAAAACATTACCTAAATTCAGTTCCAATTTTTTAGGGTGCTCCTAACACACAACTTTACTTATGAAGTAAGGAGAACATCCATGAAGTTTGTAAAACTATTGCTAGCTACGGCATTAATGACTGCTTCTATCAGCCCCGCCTTGGCTAATCCTGCCGTTCAAATTTTAGGTGCAAGCTACGGCGGTAGCGGTTGCCCAGATCGCTCCGCCAGCGTCAGCGTCAGCCCAGACGGTCAAGAACTGACCATCCTATTTGACAAGTTTGCAGCCCTGGGAAATGTCTCAGCAGAAAGCCGAAAAAGCTGCAACCTGAGCATTCCCATCAAAGTACCCCAAGGCTTCCAAATTTCTATCTACGATGCTGATTATCGTGGCTACGTGGCTCCTAAAACCACAGGCAACCTGCGAGCAGAATACTTTTTCGCTGGAACTCGCGGCCCAGTTTTTAATCGGAATCTCAGTGGCGAAACTAACTACAATGTTCGAGATAGTTTAGCCACTGTAGCGAATGTTTGGTCTCGCTGTGGTGACAGTGTAAATATGAGAGTAAATGCTGCAATGACAGCCCGCGGTGCCGGCATGGCCACCGTTGACTCCTTCGATTTGGCTCATCGCGGTTTAGTTTATCACGTCAAATATCGCACTTGCCGCTAAGCAGCTTGTTGGGAGTGTAGTGTGAGGTATAGTTTTCAGGTTTGAATTTTGAATTTTAAGTAGGAAGAGGGGATAATTTTCCCTCTTCCTTCTTGCTTCTTCCCTCTTCCTTCTTCCCTCTTCCCTTTTCCTTCTTCCTGACATCCGTTACATCCGTTACATCCGTTATAGAATCCGTTGCCGAACTTCCCTATTCCTTCTTCCTTCTTCCCTCTTCCTTCTTCCTTCTTCCTTCTTCCTTCTAAAACACAGTGCCGTCACTTTCAATCTGAATTGGTGGCACTCCACCAGCCCTCAATTCTGCCGCAATTTTCCGCCCCGCCGCCCAAGTTCCTCCTTGCAAAATCTTCACCAGCGGCAATTCTGTCGCAGTCAAGTGCAGCTTTTCTCGAATAGCTGCGGCAATTTTATCTAAAAGATTCACAGTCAGCGATCGCCATTCTACTATAACTTCCGAACCAGGCAAGTAACTCTGCTCAAAAATAGCCGAATCTTTTGCCCGCAGCAGCCCGATATCCAAACATAAACCGCCGTTGCGATACTCCGGTAATCCCGTTAACTCATCCAATCCCGCGACTTCTAAACCAAGTTCTTGCAGCGGTTCCAACAGCGAATAAGTCAACCACTGCGATAGTTTGTGAAACGGCACGAATTCATCTCCCAGATTTTCTCCTGTTAAAGCCGGATGCCGCCAAACATCGCCTAAATTAACGCCACCAATTGCATATCTTCCTGGCCAAATTTCCCCAAAACCTGTCAAAACAGCGCTCAATACTTCAGAAGCATTCACAGTTTTGCCTCCCGAAACCCCACTGTTGAGCAAGTATGTTGCCAAATTGCCGGGACGCGGGTTGGCGCTACCAAATAATAATGGATGCTGGCAAATCGCATTTCCCAAACGCTGCAGTAATTCTAATCTGCCTGTTAAACCAACTAGCGGATTGTCTCGACTTACCTGAAATCCAGCAGCTAAGGTTTCTAGTTTTAATTCAGAAAGTCCCCGATAATCAGCTTGCCAAGGAAAATCGGGATTGCTGGAAAAAACACCTTGACAAAACATCCGCAAGCTGGCTATTGCTAACCCTTCAGAACGGCGGTAAACCTGCCCGGTTTCTGGTTCACAATACTGCCAATCTGCACCAGCACCGGCATCGAGCAAAACGCTGACAATTGCTAAATCAAATTTTATCTTAGCTTTTTCAACCTGTGCAAATTCTGCTAAAGCTGCATCTAATTCGGCGAGTCGCGACAAGTTGCCAGCTTCAAAATGTCGCCAGCGACTGTGAAAGGGAATGTTAAAATCGGGATAGTGTTGGCGCGTTGTGTCAATTACATAATTTGCTGCTTTGTCGAGTTGGGATAAATCGACGCGGAAGTAGCGAAGTTTGTCTTGGCTGGCTAAATCAAAAAGCCGATCGCACTTTTGGCGAATAGCAGCCGGCGTTCTCAGATATTCTACAATCTCAAGCTCAAAATTGTGCAACTTCATACAACCAAACAGCGGTAAACATCGTTTTCTTGAAAAAAGTCAAACTGACTGTAATCTAAAAGATTATCTAAAATCGCATTTTTATCGATTTTGATCAGCTTATATTCCCACTTCGACCCACTGACTTCGCGTTTTATTTGATCGGAAACTATCACCGAGTTTTTTTCTTTCCCCGGAGATACTATTTTACTTAAATCTTCCAGCCTGTCGGCTATGTGAATATCTTTTCCGTAAGTGCAAGACCTAAATATATATAGATTTCCTTTCGCAACTCCCACGGACAAGCCACAAGGTATTTGATTGGCGTCAATAAAAAGTTTCCAATTCTCGCACAGACTTTCCATTGCTGCTAAGGCTGAGTGAGCTTCCGGGAAAGTCAACAAATGCGAATCCCCAACAATACTGCGAATTGTGCCACCGTATTCTTCGCAAATTGTTTTTTCAAAAGTATCAAAGTTGGTGAGCAAATATTCCACATCTTTGATAGAATTAGATTCTTGATAAGCTATAAAACCTCTCAAATCTGCTTTAATTATTGCTTG
This sequence comes from Microcoleus sp. Pol8_D6, assembly GCF_036700965.1. NCBI lineage: Bacteria > Bacillati > Cyanobacteriota > Cyanophyceae > Oscillatoriales > Microcoleaceae > Microcoleus > Microcoleus sp. Pol8_D6. The sequence continues at coordinate 27,689 of NZ_JAUBPW010000047.1, forward strand.
ATTCTTGATGATTCGCGTTTTGTAACTTTGGTCAACTTTGTATACTTTTTCAGGTTCGCTCATCCCTTTCAAAGAAAACTCGTTGACAAAAGACGTTTGCACTTCTGCTTTGTTGAGCGCCAGCCATGCTGCTTGGGACAAATATATTTCATCCGGCGGAGTTACTGATTCTATGCGCGCTGTTAAATTCACCGTATCGCCAAAGATATCTTTATCTTGATGCAAGACATCTCCTAATGTAATCGACACGCGAATAGCCAATCGTTCGTCGTTCGCTTTGCTAGATTGTTGCGCTCTCAATTCTTGCTGCATTTCTATGGCTGCTACTGCCGCTGCTGTGACGCTGGGAAAAATTATCCAAAATGAATCACCTTCCCCTTTGATCACGCTGCCTTCATTTCTGGCGCTAATATCTGAAACAAAAGTTTTATGCTCGTTCAACAAACTACTTAAGTCCGACTGAGATAATTTTTTGACTCTGGCGGTATATCCACAAATATCTGTTTTTACGATCACACTAGAACGCAAATTAGCCATAACCTACCCTGACTGATCAAAAACCAGCAATAAATTTCATTTAGCAAAGACGCGATTGTTCGCGTCCCATCGGTCGCGTCTTTGCCCTCTTAATCTCCTAAATCGCGTCCGATCGCTTCTGCAAGAATTGTAGCATCTGGCACAGGGTCAGGCGTGTAGTATCCGGCGGCTTTTTTGGCGACAATTTCGACTTGTGCATCTGCGGGAATCCAATCTTCAGGAATAGGGATGCGATCGACCACCTGAATGCCAGAATTGATAATCGCATTGTATTTCATATCGCTCATCGAAACTAAACTGTCTATTCGAGAGATCCCCAACCAGTGCAGCACGTCTGGCATTAGTTCTTGAAACCGCATATCTTGAACTCCCGCCACACATTCAGTGCGTGTAAAATAGGCATTAGCGCGATCGCCGCCTTCCTGCCGTTTTCTGGCATTGTACACCAAAAACTTAGTCACTTCCCCCAAAGCTCTCCCTTCCTTACGGAAGTAAACAATTACCCCAGAACCGCCTGATTGTGCCGTTTGGATGCAAATTTCCATCCCGTGTACCAAATAAGGGCGACAAGTGCAGATATCGGAACTGAAGACATCAGAACCGTTGCATTCATCGTGTACCCGTACCGCCAACTGCTTATCCGGGTCAGAAATATTCGCGACATCGCCAATAATATAAACCGTAGTTCCGCCAATTGGTGGCAAGAAAACGTGTAAGTCTGGCCGCGTCACTAAATCCGAGAACATTCCCCCTGTTTGCTCAAACAGGACACGGCGGAGAACGCTTTCCTGAGCCCCAATCCTCCTCGCAATTCCCGGCAAATACCACACCGGATCGATCGCAACTTTAGTTACTGCTAAATTGCCACCTGCTTTGACTATTTTGCCATCAATTTGCACTCGCCCCTTAGCGATGGCATCTTGCAATTCCGGCATATTAATGTGAGCTTTAGTGACCGCAATTGTCGGTCGAATATCGTATCCTTGCTGGATAAATGAAGTATAAACTTCGCTGACCAAACCCCCAAAGGGATCGAGAGAAACAATCAAATTGCGATCGCCCCAACTCACGTGCGGCCCGATGTGTGCGGCCGGAGAGGTGTTGGTAAAATCGGGGCGGTGATCTGCTTGGAGTGCGCCGGAAGCAACTGCTAGCGCGCGATAAACAGAGTAGGAACCCGAATGAGTGCCGATCGCATTCCGGTGAGACGATTTGGTAAGGCTGCCAATCACAGGCCCCCGTTTCAGCGGATCGATTTCTCCCCAGTGGATGGGATGAGGTTTTGTGCCGGATCTGTCGGGATGGGATGTTAAAACTATATGCTTGGGTTTTGACACAGTTGTTTTTGGCTCTTACTATGGATGCTGCTGTTAGTTGAAAGTGAAATTGCAATTTGAAGCAGTGATTTATGATACCAACAGTACACACCTCCAGGGTGGAAACAATCGCGCTACCCACACACAACCTTTTCTCGGCTTGGGTTTCACGATAACAGGAGGTTTTCGTCGGATTTGATATAAGTCCAGAGTTCAATCTTTCCCAGTATAGCCAACACCAAAGCCAGCACAACTGCCCAACGCCAACTTTGAAGTTTTAAGATATGTGCGAGAAAAAAAGATTTGAGATTCTGAGTCGCCGACGTGCACTCAATCTCAAATCTCAAATCTCAAATCAAATACTTTTGGTAAAAACGTCTTAATCCAGGCTTTGAGGGTGACAGAATTCCATTATAATTCCCTCACCTTCGCCGCGCGAGTCCAATTCCTTCGCCATGCGATCAACACGTTCTTCAGAAAGGAACAAGCGAGTAACTTTGTGCGGTACAAACCACCGATAGCGCAGCCACAAACAGATAGAGTAACGAAGGCTATCCGGCAAAGAGTATGTGTAATTTCGCTGAATTGCCAAACCTGCCTTTTCGCCGGCTAGAGCCAAGGTTTTTGGAGTGTAACCGATCAGATTGTAAGGATAATCGGTGCTGTGCCAGCGCCAGCCCAGTTGCCGCGCGTATGGGCTGTCCGCGTTCGGTACAGCCACCCAAATGTAACCGTTTGGAGCCAGCAATTGCCTCATGCAGTCGAGTGTTTCTGCAGGCAAAGGCGTTGCTCCCAAAACGTGTGAACAGAGTATGACATCAAACTTTTCGTCAGTACCTTTTTCTGCAACGTATTCTTCTACAGTGCCAGTGAAAACATCGATACCGCATTCCCTGGCTGCTGCTGCTGCTGAGGAGCTAGGCTCAATTCCTGCCACCTTAACTCCGAGTTTTTTGAAGACTTGGATAATAGAACCTCCCCCGCATCCTACGTCTAACAGCCGCTTGCCTACAGGGATAGGAATGTGTCGGTATTCATTGAGTTTTTTGGCTTCTTTTACTACGTCTTCTTCGTCTGGTACGTAAGTATTGTAGCACTGCCAGCCCTCGGGGTAATAATCGCTCAGTTCATCCCATGTCGGGCGGGGATTTACGAATACTAAGCCACAATCTTCGCATCCGTAAACTGACCATTTAGGAGCCTCTTTAGGGTGGCGTGCTGTCCCCGCTGTGTAGAGAAAGCTGATTTTTTGGGAGCTGCAAACTGGGCACTTTGTAAATTTTTGCATGGTTCAGTTTCACGATTTGTACAGTTGCTAAGGGCAGTGGAACGACCACAATTTATTACCATTAGCTGAGCTGGTAGAGTACACCCATGCAAGCAGATCGAAAACTAGGTTTATTTGCAAATCAGTGTTTATAGATGCTCGGCTTGTTGGCCCTCGACCCCCGATCGATCGGCGTTGTACAATTTTATGTCTAAATGGTTAGACTGAGAAGGTAGCATTTGTTACCGATAAGACAACTGACGCTCAACAGACAATGATTGTCGGTAGCATTTTTGCGGTTGCGCCAAATTCTTAGGAAAATACTAACTCACAAAATTAATGTTGCCAAGTACATCTAATTATTTGCTCAAAAATGCTCGCGTGCCCGCGTCTCTTCTAGAGATGAAATCGATCGCCCTCTCAGCTTGTACTGTGGCGACAACGGGGAGTGAGAACAATTTTTGTTTGGTGGATTTGGAAATTGCAGCAGGGAAAATCACCCACATTACTCCAGCAGGTACAAAACCTGTATCCTCCTCTGGATATATCCCAGTTATAGATTTGCAGGGCGGCTTAGTTTGGCCTTGTTTTGTGGATATGCACACCCATTTAGACAAAGGTCACATTTGGGAACGATCGCCCAATCCCGATGGAACTTTTGCCAGCGCTATCGAAGCGGTAGGCGCTGATGCCCAAAAAAACTGGAATGCAGAGGATGTTTACCGGCGAATGGAATTTGGCCTCAAGTGCAGCTACGCCCACGGAACCAAGGCCATCCGCACTCACATCGACAGCGCGGGCGAACAGGGAACCGTTAGTTTAGAAGTATTTGAAGCGCTGCAAGCCGAATGGGGCGATCGGCTGATCTTACAAGCAGCTTCCTTGGTTTCCCTCGACTATTACCTGACACCCGCAGGCGAAAAATTAGCCGATCGCATTGCCCAAATTGGCGGCATTCTCGGCGGCGTCGCCTATATCAACCCCGACTTAGACAAACAACTCGATCGAGTTTTTGCCTTAGCCAAAGAACGAAATTTAAACCTCGACTTCCACACCGACGAAAACGACGATCCAGATTCAGTAACATTGCGGGAAGTCGCAAAAACCGCCATCCGCCATGAATTTGGGGGTCAAATAATCTGCGGACACTGCTGTAGTTTAGCCGTACAACCGTCAGATTTAGTAACAGAAACTCTGGAATTAGTCAAGGAAGCAAATATTGGCATTGTCAGCTTGCCGATGTGCAACCTTTACCTGCAAGACCGAGAATCTCAGCATACACCGCGCTGGCGGGGAGTGACACTGCTGCACGAACTCAAAGCAGCAGGAATTCCCGTTGCAGTTGCTAGCGACAATTGTCGCGATCCGTTTTACGGATTTGGCGACCATGATGTTTTGGAAGTTTTTAATATGGCAGTCCGCATCGCCCATTTAGATAGACCTTGGGAAGATTGGCCGCGCACAGTCACAAAAACACCAGCAGACTTAATGGGATTGCCGAATCTAGGAAAAATTGCGGTTGGTTTACCTGCTGATTTAATTTTGTTTAAAGCGCGGAATTTCAGCGAATTGTTATCTAGAGCGCAGGGCGATCGCACAGTTTTGCGGCAGGGCATTAAAATTGATACAACTTTGCCCGATTACCGCGAACTAGACGACTTGTTAGCAATTTAAATCTGACATTTTGCAGGAATATCAAGAACAGGCAAGATGCCTGTTCCACAAAAGATGAATTTTCTTTCTACTCGTTACTAGGCTCTGCCTGGTAACGTATATCTGGAGGCTCTGCCTCCACTTCTCCTGACCGTAATGCGAGGCAGAGCCTCTAGATCTCGGTTCCTAGGCTCTGCCTGGGAACCAGTTAATTTTTAGGTAAGCTGTGCAGGGCCTAAGCTACATTTAGATGTTCTACACAACTATTATTATTGTCAATTTGCGACTAATTTGATATAAATATAAAAGCTAATTTTATTGAGGATGTTTTAAGTGAAAGCAGTTATTTTATTGTCGGGAGGGCTGGATTCCTCAACTGTTTTGTATCAAGCCAAAGCCGACGGCTGCGAGTGTTACGCTATTTCCTTTGACTACAAGCAAAGACATCGGCAGGAGTTGGAATCAGCAAGGGCGATCGCACTTTCGGCCGGTGTTAAGGCACATCAGATAGTAAACTTTGACTTAACACTGTGGGGCGGTTCGGCTTTGACGGATAATCAGATGGAATTGCCGATCGATCGCACTCTGGGAGAAATGTCTCAAAACATCCCCAGTACCTACGTTCCTGCTAGGAATACGATCTTTCTCAGCTTTGCCCTCGCCTACGCAGAAACCCTAGAAGCCGATCGCATTTACATCGGTGTCAACGCTTTAGATTATTCCGGCTATCCCGACTGCCGCCTCGATTACATCCAAGCCATGCAGGAAGTATTTCGGTTAGGAACAAAGCAGGGCAGAGAAGGAAATGCTATTAATATTATAACACCTTTGATCGAACTTAAAAAAACCGAAATTATTCAATTGGGTAACAAATTGGGAGTGCCTTGGGAGCAAACTTGGTCTTGCTACGCAGGCGGCGAAACTGCGTGCGGTGTTTGCGATTCTTGTCGCTTGCGGCTGGCGGCTTTTGAGGAATTGGGCTTTAAAGATCCGGTGGCTTATGCTTAAACGTGACTGACCCGCGACGGCCCAGAAACCGCGTTTTTTCGCGACAGACAATACATTAGACCTCTCCAATAATTGTGGAACAGGCATCTTGCCTGTTCAAGACTGGCTTTTCTGGAGAGGTATATTACAGATGGCAGAAGCGGCAAAAAAACCGGTTATGAAGGTTTTGATGCGTCACTCCTACACAACTAAAATTTTTAAAATTGATTGTTAGTTAGTTTTGAATCAGCCAAATACTTATTTACCTTCCGGCTCATCCTCAACTTCCGGTTGACCCTGGTCTTCCTGTTCAAACTTAATTTCATTTTGCAGCGAATTCAATGGAACTAAAAGCATATCAGCTATTTGCGATTGTCCTCTAGCCCTGTAGATATCTATCGCTTTCTGAAAATCTTCAACTCCCCCCTGTTTTTCTCCAATTACAGATCGAATACGAGCACGGATAATATAAGCTTCTACAAAGTCAGGATTGAGATTAATTGCTTGAGTAAAAGATTCAGCAGCTTCCTTATACAGTTCTCTGCGACCGAGGTCGAATCCTTGTTGATAAAGTTCTTGAGCTTTCATAGCAATAATGATAGAATAAAAAACCGAAATTACAGCACTTTTGCTGGGTTTCTAGCTACGAGCGCTCGTGGTGTACTTGACTAACCTGGAATGTGCTGTAACCCTCTTTTGTCACTTTCGGCAGAAAATAATCTGGGATGGTTATAGCATAAGACTTTTACCAAAAACCTTGATTTGGGCCATTCTGTTAGAAAATAAATGCTCAAATCCTTGATATATCTACAGTTGAAAATTTGGTTCTCATTTTTAATTTCCCAGAGTGACAAAAGAGGGGTAATTACGAGTGTTTCACTATTACTGGTAATTAAATATTATTATAGTTTACTTAATGGTGAAAAATATGTCTATTGAAGAGCGCCGAGGTATTGAATCAATTGACAGAAACCAAAATCTACTTCTCGTTCGCGCTCCTATTGAATCAGTGACGGAAAGGTTTAGTAGGGCGAGACGTGCGGATGTCTGGGAACGGGATATATACGATCGCGAAATCGAAATTACCGCCGAAAGCTATATTGTTTTTCAGTTCCGAGGACATCCTTGGACGATCGTTGAACAAGTGAAGTATCAGCCCGGTGGCCTTGTATTTGGAGAAGGAGATGCTATCACCCTTTCTAACTTCCTATCCACTCGCGCCATCTACTACAAATGCAGCGACACTTGCGGTTATATTGGTTATAACTGCTACGACGGAGGTGCATTTGCAGAGATGCTGTACTTTGAGGAAGAAATAAGTTTTCTATTCGTATCTGATTTTCGCGAGGTTAAAGCTGAGGACATTGACAGTGCCTTTCGCTTTACTTACGCTTTTATGCAGGAGCAAGATATCTATATTCCCTACGCACATTACGAAAATGTGAAGGTGGGCGATCGCATTAATTTGCGCCCCAAAGGCCCAACCTTAGATGATTTAGTACGCAGCGACTTTGAGCGAGTAGATTATATAGGCATTAGCTAAAATACTCTTAACTCGAAAATTTTCCCACACTACTCAACCCGCTATTCTTTCGCCCTTTCCCCGCAACTTCCTCATCGGCTGCTGCAACTTCATCTAAAGCTCGATCGCCCGCAGCGTCTTCCAACAAGTGAATTTGAAGTTGATCCAACCGCGGCCCGCACACAGAAACAACCGTAAGTTCCACATTTTCGCCGCGCCAAACTTCCCCCACATCCGGCATTCTTTGCAACTGATAGCTCAGAAAACCTCCGATTGTCTGATATTCGTCAGTTACTGGCAAATCCAAATTTAATATTTGATTCACATCATCTAAATTTAACTGCGCTTGCACCAAAAAAGTGCGATCGTCTAATACTTGCAAAGCAATTTCTTTGCTGTCTGGCGACTCGTAGCTGCGGCCGATAATTTCGGCAATCAAATCCCTCAGCGTCACTAACCCGGAAATGCCGCCAAATTCATCGACTACGATCGCAATTTCTTCCGACGAACTCTGCATCAAAGGCAGCAGTTCCCCCAGCAGCATCATCTCCGGCACAAACCTCACCGAATCCATCCAAGGTAAAATTGGCGTGTCGGGAGATAGCAAACCTTCAGCTAAGGGTTTCGCAAGTTGTTTGAAGCCAATAATGCCGATAATGTCGTCTAAAGAATCTCCCGTCACGGGATAGCGGGAATGGTGAGAAATCGCCATTTCGTCGAGCAAAGTTTGAAAGGTTGCTGTCTTGGGAAGTGCGACAATGCTAGGCCTCGGCACCATTACTTCTTCTACCCAAACTTCGCCAAATTCAAACACGTTGTTGAGCAATTCTCGCTTTTCTGCTTCCAAGCCGCTCGATTCGCTGGAAGTAGCTATAATTAATTGCAGTTCTTCGGGAGTAACCGGGCGATGCCTTAGATCGTATTCAATGCCCGCAAACCGCAAGAGCGATCGAGTAGATTGATTGAGAAACGACACAAAGGGCTTGAACACACGGGCAATCAATAAACTCGGAGGCCCTAAAGTTCTGGCTAGCTGTTCGGAATACAGTAAGGCTACAGATTTGGGAAAGAGTTCGCCCAGTACGATTTGCAGGTAAGCTAGCAACAAAAAAGTTACTATTGATATGCTAAAAGAATGGGCGATCGCCGACTTGATGTAAATTGGCAGCGGCAAATAGCCGATCGACATTCGGACTAGCACGGCAATCGTACTTTCCCCAATCCAGCCGAGAGCTAAACTAGAAAGAGTGATTCCCAACTGCATTGTCGAGAGCAATCGCTCAATACTTTGCTGCAAAGATTGCACAGTTAAAGCTGCAACGTCGCCAGCTTCCACTAACTGATTGATGCGCGATCGGCGTACCGTCACCATCGAAAACTCAGCCGCCACAAAAAAAGCATTAATCGCAATCAGCAACAGCACTGACAGCAACCGCGACAGCACCTCTGTCGAACTCATCGCGGGTAAATCAGATATCTCCTGCACTCTCGCCCCTAAAAGTGACACAATGCTCCCTAAAAAAACTTTCTAGATCAAACCTGAGAATCCCTCTGCAGGTTTGGTCTTCTTTTATTTTACTTCGCCACTGGAATGCCAGATATTTGCAACTGAAGTTTTTGACCTGGATAATCTGTCAGCGTCAGCGAAACTTCTTTAGCATTTTCCAGCAAAGCTGTGGGAATACTCACCGTACCGTAAAACACCTGCCCGTTGGGGGGCAGTTCCGACGGCAAATCCTCGGCAGTCGCGCTCAGGGCCCTGCCACGATCGTCAGTGACGTTCAAGAAACTGTAGAGAAACCTCACAGCTTGGGAGCCTTCATTTTTCATGCTCACGTCTAGCAGCATGGAATTGTTGCGCTGACTGGCCGCGCTCACTTCCAGGGTTATTCCTCCGTCGCGACTGTTCAGAGGAAACTTGGCGCTAGCATTTTGTGCAGCGGGTTTTTTGGCCGCGGCTGGTTTAGAGCTTGCCTTCTCTGTTTTAGTATTTGCCCCGGCCGTTTTTTCGGGATCGCGACCTTCTACCCGTGCTTTGACGGTTGTGAGAATGTCTTTTTCTTTCAAAATGCTCACTTGGTCTTTACTAGCCGTCTTTCCAGGCTTGCCGCTGCCAGCATTGTTGCTGGGACGAACATCGGGTTGAGTCGTTCCTTGCAAGGCTTCGCGACCTATAGTAAATCCCCAAACAGAACTCGTCACGCCTGCTCCAAACATGAGAGCGAGCAGAATTAGAGTCAGAACTACCGTCGAATTCACTGCCATTGCCTATAAGTTTATGCCGAGTCCTAGAAACTGCTTTGCCCGGTCGATCGGCTTGCCTAACATTGGCTAACAGGCGATCGGGACTCAGCAGATCTAAAGATTTTGATTTTTGTTCTCTAGTTCTAGCACGGACTGAGAAATTATGTTATAATTCATTTTGAGTTAGATCGAAGAAATCGATTTAACGGCAGTTGGCCGAGCGGTTTAGGCAGCGAACTCATAATTCGCCCCAGGCAGGTTCAACTCCTGCACTGCCGATTTTCAATAAATCAAGACGCTCCGCGCAACGGCGAAAAACTAGGTTTCTTCCTAGAGGCTTGCTTACCCAAGCCCCTATTCTGGTAGAAACCTGGTTTTTTACGTTGTCAGCGGGCGGAAACGAAGTATTTTGCTCAGTGATGGACGCAAAAAGTGGTTTGACGCGCTACTTACAGCGCACCCTATAGCAATCCTAAATCATTTGCATAATTATCGTAGGGGCAATCCCCCCGTGGTTGCCCGATAGATAGGGGGTAGGCACGGGGGCAATCCCCCCGTGGTTGCCCGATAGATAGGGGGTAGGCACGGGGGGATTGCCCCTACTGAATCATTTAGGATTGCTATACTTAGTTTATTTAGCTTGAGTTGGTTTAACACTCAGTTGTGCCCAATCTAAAATCTAAAATCTAAAATCTAAAATCTAAAATCGTATCAACCCTTAATTAACTCTACTCCGTCGCGCCCGTCGAGATCTTGAACGTAAACCTTAACTTGTTCTTCCTTTGCAGTCGGCAACTTTTTACCCGTAAAATCCGGCTGAATCGGTACTTCTCGGTGGCCACGATCTACTAATACCGCTAACCAAATTTTTTCCGGCCGCCCGTAATCGTTGACCGCATTCAAAGCCGCTCGACTCGTTCTGCCTTTATATATAACGTCATCTACCAACACCACGGTTTTGCCTGTCAAATCGAAAGGAATTTCTGTTTTAGCCGGTGTCCGCATCGCAACTCGATCCAAGTCATCTCGGTAAAAGGTAATATCCAAAGCGCCCACGGGTACTTTGACTTGTTCAAGGACTTCAATTTGATCTGCCAAAATTTGAGCTAAAGGCACTCCTCTACTATGAATGCCCAACAGCACTAACTCCGAGGGATTCCCTGATTTTTCGACAATCTGGGAAGCGACGCGGGTGAGAGTGCGCCTCACTTCATCAGGGGATAAAATTTCGATAATTTTAGTCATGGGTTGCTGCAAGCTAATTGTTGGCTGTTGGCATATCGAACAATTGGAGATTGGAGATTGGAGATTTGAGATTGACTTGACAGAGGAATCTGGGGGTTTGAACAAAGGTCAAAACTTTTTTTTGCTCCTGTCGGTGGCTGATCTCTGTCTTCTGCTGGACTTAGCCCGAATGGATGAAAAGCAGATGCTGCGATTGCTTGCAAGCGGGCGAACAATGACAGAAATACGTTATTTATGTCTCCTGGACTGTTCGGGTGAGGTCATCAGTTAGCGGCTCAAACATAATAAGGTATAAAAAAGCAATGATAGTCCCAACCAAATCAGAAAGCAATACCGAGTTAATTGCAATGCTTGGCAAATTAGCGGCGCTGTGATAGGGTGATCCGGCTCGCCTAACAGCGGTTTGTGTTTGAGAACTCCGCGATAGGAATTAGTACCTCCTAGTTGTACTCCCAAGATGGCGGCGTAAACGCACTCGCTCCAACCGGAATTGGGGCTGGCATCTTTAACAGCATCTCTCTGACAAATTTGCCAAATGTAAATCGGTTTGCCAGATATAAGGGCTAAAGTAATCACTGTTAGCCGGCAAGGAATCCACGTCAGCACGTCTTCTAATTTGGCGCTAAACCATCCTAAATCTGTGTATGGCGCTTCTTTGTAGCCGATCGTAGAATCTAATGTGCTGGCTGCTTTGTAAGCGATCGCCAAGGGGACTATAGCACTCGCCCACATCGAGTTAGGATCGATCTGCGAACCGGTAACACTTAATAATAGATGCGGCAGAGCGAACCCAAGTAAGGCATAAAATAGCGGTGCTGTCACGCCATCGACTGCATTCTCTGTTACAGTTTCTAACAATGCTCGCAGAATTTCTGGCTCGGATAAGTTTTCGGTATCCCGGCCGACGTAAAGGCTCAACCTTTCTCGCGCCTTGACTAAATCTCCAACATTTAAAGGTGCTAGCACATCCTCTGCAGCCGCCCTCAAACTGCGACCTGCAAAACAGCTTGCCAGCAAAATGGTCTGTATGGCAATACCTAAAAGAGGATGCACCCAACTAGCAGCTTGGACGATCGACCAACTGACAGTATAACTGCCTAGAATCAGCCCGATCGCTAGTATTGTACCAGCACATCGTAGCAGCAGTTTGTGCCGATCGCCAGCGGGACGATTCTCTGCTTCAGGCATTTTGCCTGCGGGATTATTCCATATATTAAAGACAAGTCGAGTATAGCGGTCGATCGCCCAACCCATCGCCTGCACGGGATGCGGCCAACCCCAAGGATCGCCGATCGAATAATCCAACACCGCAGCTAAAATCAAAACAGGAAATTCATCCGGCATCATTATATATTTTGTCAAACTTGATAGTCCGTCCGACCAGGAGCGATCGCAATGGTAGCGCAGGTTTTAACTGCTGCTACCTTTGGGGACTTTAATTTTTTAGCAGCAATTTTAACTGCTGAGATTACTTTCGTCGCGGAGCAAGTATACGTTCTCCTCCCAATTAACACCGTCAAAGGGTAGTATCTGAAAGTGTTTGATGGCATCGTCGTCAAGACAGCGGACGTTGACATCGAAATGATCGGGATGCGATCGGGGGCGATAGAACGAGTGAATGCCGCAAATTCCGCAGAAAGTATGTTGAGCAGTTCCTGTATTAAATGTATAGGTGGTCAAAACATCTTGGCCACTGAGCAAGGTAAAACGTTCCGGCGGCACAATGAGGTGCAAAAATCCCTTCTTTTTGCAGATAGAGCAGTTGCAATCTGATGCTTCGTGTTTGTCAACGGCGACACGGAAGCGGACAGCTCCGCAGTGACAGCCACCAAAGTAAGTAACAAGTGTTGCGTCCATGTGTGCTTGCTGGCGATCGAATGAATGAACTTACCATTTAAATGATAAAGCTAGTTTCTTCCCCAAGAGCCGCTTGCCAACTGCGGACATCATAGTATAAGTCTTCGAGGGAAATACTGTACAGCGCTTCGGCAAGTTTTTTGTGCAATCGGTTCCACAAACTGAATGTTACCCAGTCCTCTGCTTGCGTCGCGTCGGGAAAATGTCGAGGTAAAGGTTCAATAGTTTCACCTACAGCCTCTAAGATTTGTCCTAAAGAGATTTGAGCGGGCTGGCGGGCCAATTGATATCCTCCTTGGGAACCCCGAACAGATTGGACTAAACCGGCTCGTCGCATTTCAATCAGCAATTTTTCTAGATACGGAGCAGGTAACTCCTGTCGCTTCGCTATCGATTTCACCGATGTCGGGCCATAGCGAGGTTGCAAACTTAGATCCAGTAATGCTTTGACACTGTAGTGTCCGCGTGTGGTTAACTTCATGGGATTTTAAGAGCGGGGCAAATATTCAGCTAGCTGATAGCTGATAGCTTATGCTACCGAGTTTAGAGATTGCTCGCATCGGTTGCAGCTACTCCTCAAGAAATACTGCAGGTTGTTAAAAATATTTAGATAATAGTGGTTAACAATTGAGCCGATCAGTGTAATATAGTTTTACGACCAGCTATAAAGCTAAAGTTTCTTGGTCAAACCAAAAACCAACCGAGAAAAAATCCGTACACCAGTTGAATATTTCAGGACTCAGTAAATGGCTAAAAAGAAAAATATCGAACCCCTTGAAGGCGAAGATCTGATCAAAAAGGTCAAAGACCTAGAGAACCTTACCAAGGAAGAAAAAGCTAGAGCCTGTGGCTACTACACCGTTACCAAGAACGGCGTAGAACGGGTCAACATGATGAAATTCCTGAATGCGCTGATTGATGCAGAAGGCATTCAGCTAGACGGGAAGCAAAACGGCAATGGACGTGGCGGACGCTCTGCCAGCTATCGGATTAGCGTTCAATCTAACGGCAACTTACTGATTGGAGCTGCCTACACCAAACAGATGGAACTCCAACCAGGAGATGAATTTGAAATCTCTCTGGGACGCAAGCACATTCACCTGCGCCAAATTGATCGAGAAGAAGAAGTAGCCTAGGCCTTTACGACTTGCTTTGACTTCTTGCTTGAACAGGTTGGTTTGGCTTCAAGTATTGACTGCAAGCAGACAATTGGCTCTGAAATCTTTCTGTGAGCCTCAAACAGTATGGCTTCTATAGATGGCAATGGCTCGACAACAGCCACTGCCACTACTTTATATTTTCCGAGAATACCTATTCTCGCCCCTCGCTCTATCCGTTTGGACAAGCGGGGGATTTTCCGCGTAGCTTTTAAAGAGAAGTTCGGCAACGGATTGTGTTACCGGATGTAACGGATGTAACGCATGGATGTTCACCAAGGGATTGTATAGCGGATTTAAGGGATGAATGTTGAGTTTCGATGGTCGAGGTTCCAGGCAAGAAGCAGGTTTGGTTGAGCTAGGAAACTCACGAAAGCAAGAAAATGGCGGAGGTATTCTCAGCTAACAGTGCGTCATACCCGTTGAAAACAAGAGTGCAACTGTAGCGAAGCTCGAAAGCAAGAGCTTCATCATTCATTCGGAATTATTTAATCTAAAATCTAAAATCTAAAATTGTATAAGTCTCGTGCTTGCTCCTGATTTGTGTCTGTATGCGAGGGGTTTTGAGGGCAAGGAAACACCTCGATCGCCCGTGAGTGAAATTACAGGCTAGAACAGTTAAAGTGTTAGGGAGCAATTAGTCATCAGCCTATGCCGTTGCCCCGATTCGCGAGTAAAACTTCTCAACACCAAACAAAAATCTCCCTGCGTCACCTTCTAGTGGCCTCTTTTGTGCTGCAAATTGTCGCCGTAGTAGGGATTGTCGGGTATCTGTCCTTTCGCAACGGAGACAAAGCAGTCGAAGAACTCGCCGATAAATTGATCGCGGAGACGGGAAAGAGAGTTGAAGAAAAGCTGATTTCTTTTCTCGAACCTACCCAGTGGGTAAATAAACTTAACGCTGAAGCGATCGAGCGCGGTGAATTAAACTTACAGTTAGAAAAACCGCAGCCTCGGGGAGAGAAGTTCCTTTGGCAGCAAATGCGATCTTTTAAAAGCATTCAATGGATATCCTTCGGTGCTGCAAAATCAGGAGAATATCTTGGCATTTGGCGCAACCCCACGGATAACAGCTTGCAAATTGTCGCGGCGAACCAGTATACTAAGTTTCAGACCATATACTACGCTACAGACGGCAGAGGCACTCGCACCGCTAAATTAAAGGCAGAACCCGGAACCTATGATGCCCGTCTCCGCCCCTGGTACAAGGAAGCTGTCGCAGCTAATAAACCGATTTGGACGAGCATTTATCCGGGTTTTACTCCTGGGACTGTTTTTATTGCTGCCAGCCAACCGATTCGCGATCGAAATGGTAAATTGCTGGGAGTTAGTGCCGTACACTTTTCGCTCTTGGAACTTCAGCAATATCTCCATCGCATCAAGCTTAGCAAAACGGGACAAATTTTCGCGATCGAACGATCGGGCTTGCTGGTTGCCAGTTCAAGTCAAGAATCAGCCTTTAGAAAGATGTCTGGAAAGCCGCAACTGCAGCGGGTGAATGTTTTAGACAGCCAAACTCCTGTCATTCGTACCGCAGCTAAATATTTGTACGAACACTTCGGGGGCTTTGGCGACATTAAGCAGCGGCAGCAACTGAAATTTAGCCGAGACGGGCAGGAATATTTTGTGGAAGTGCTGCCGTTTTCTGATGTTTATGGTTTGAACTGGCTGATTGCGATCGCAGTTCCCGAATCGGATTTCATGGGGCAAATTAACAAAAATACGCGCACTACAATTTTACTTTGTTGGGGGGCGCTGCTGCTATCGACAATTGCTGGAATGCTGACAGCGAGGTGGGTAACGCTGCCGCTGCTGCGGCTCAACGAAGCAGCTAAAGATATTGCCGCCAGAGAATTTGATCGCCCTGTTGCTTTCAGTAGGCTTGAGGAAGTCGGCGAATTAGCCGAGTCTTTCAACGAGATGGCAGCTCAACTGAAACAGTCTTTTCAAGCTTTGGCAGAAAGTGAAGAAAAATTTGCCCAACTGGTAGAAAATTTGCCTGTTGGAGTCGCGGCGATCAATCCGGGCGGCGCAGTTATTTTCATGAATTCGGCGGGTGAGCAGATATTGGGTAGGGGAGAAATGCCCGATGCTACCGCACAAGAGCTACCACAAGCTTATCAAATTTATATAGCAGGCACTAATCGATTGTACCCGGCCGAGCAAATGCCGTTTGTGCGGGCGTTGAGTGGCTTCGAGGTGATTGCGGAAGATATGGATATTCGCCGAGACGGGAAAAATATTCGTTTGGAAGTGCGAGCGCTGCCGGTGTTGGACGGTGCGGGGAATATCCTTTATGTTCTTAATGTTTTTAAAGATATTACGGCTCGCAAACAGGCAGAGCAAATATTGGCTGACTACAACCGTACTCTGGAAATTGAAGTAGTCGATCGCACGATCGAGCTAGCCTCGATCAATGCCCGCTTGCAGCTCGAAATTGAGGAGCGCAAGCAAGCTGAAAAAATTATCCGTCAAGAGCGCGACTTTAACTTAAAGATTATCGAAAATTCTCCGATTTTTTTTGTGGCGATCGACTCTGAGGGTAAAATCCTGCTGGCGAATAACAGTATGCTGGAAGCTGTGGGCTATACTGCCACGGAAGTTGCAGGCAAAGATTACTTAGCTACATTTGTACCCGCAAGCGATCGAGCCGGATTACATTCAATTTTTACGGGCGTAACAGCGCGGGAGCAAACGGTTAACGAACATCGCATTCTCACTTCTGACGATCGGACTTTGTTAGTCGAGTGGCACGGCACACCAGTGCTCGACGAAGGTGGCAGCCTGGATTTCTTGTTTGGATTTGGGATTGATATTGGTGATCGCAAACAAGCACAATTAGCCTTGCAAAAAAGCGAAGCTCTGTTTCACAAATTAGCGAACACTGTTCCCGGAGAACTTTACATATTCGTGCAGCATCCCGACGGCTCAGTCAAGATGGAATATATCAGTCCTCTATGCCGAGAAATTCAAGAATTAGAGCCGGAGGAAATCCAGAACAACTTTGCTTTATTCTACGAACAAATACACCCGGACGATCGCTCCAGCCACTTCGAGGCACTTGTCAAAAGTGCCACTGATCTAGAACCATTTTCCCACGAGTGGCGGATTGTGACAGCATCGGGAAAACTCAAATGGCTGCAAGGTTATTCTAGACCCGAATTGCGCGAGAATGGAGATATTGTCTGGCACGGCATAATCATTGATACGAGCGATCGCAAACAAGCAGAACAAGAACTCCAACAAGCCAAAGAAGCCGCAGAAGCTGCCAACAAAACTAAAAGCCTCTTTCTCGCCAACATGAGCCACGAATTGCGAACCCCCCTCAACGCCATTCTCGGCTTCGCTCAATTAATGGAACCCAGCACTAATTTAACTTTGCCGGAAAAAGAAAATATCAAAATTATTCGCCGCAGCGGAGAACACCTGCTGCAACTGATCAATCAAGTCTTAGACTTATCTAAAATAGAAGCTGGGCGCATGACACTCAACGCCAAAATTTTTGACTTGTACCGCTTGCTGGGGGAAGTGCAAAATATGTTTCAAATTGCGGCGATGAATAAAGGATTGCAATTAATTATTGACTACTTTTCCGATGTTCCCCAATACGTGCAAACTGATGATGTCAAGTTGCGACAAGTGCTAATTAATTTATTAGATAATGCGGTTAAATTTACCCAATTTGGTTCAGTTTTAGTCACAGTATGCTCCAAGAAAAAAGGAATAATTGAGCATATAAAAAACGATTTTTTAAATATTGAAGAACCTCAAAAAACTATTTTTATTGGTTTTGAAATAGCCGATACAGGAGTTGGTATTTCCCCGGAAAAATTAGAAAGCATATTTGAATTATTGGTGCAAGCTTCATCAGAAAAGCAAGTTCAAACAGGTACGGGTTTAGGATTAAACATCAGCCGCGAGTTCATAAGATTAATGGGCGGCGACATTACCGTCGAGAGCGAAGTGGGACAAGGGACTGTCTTCAAGTTTGATATTCAAGTTGTTACCGCAGTGGGTGCTGGTGAAGTCATCAATAAATATGTTGAAGTCAATGATTTATCGCAGAGTTCAAGTATGGTACAAGAAAAAATATCTGATAGTGCTGCAATATTTACGCTGGACTCCAAGCCGAAAGTTTCCCCAGAATGGACGAGCAATCTAAAACGGGCAGTTCGTGAGGCTGACTTCGACTTGATTGCCACAACTATTGAGGAAATCGGCAGCGATAATGATGTTTTTGCGGAAGTTATGAGGAATCATCTCTATAATTTTGATTATCAAAAAATACTAGATTTGATTGCTGAAATTGAGCTGTAGATTGCTGAGTTTTCGGGGGCGGCTAAGCTCACCTTATCTATAAAGTAGCTGTTCTGCATTGATGCTCCCAGAACAGTTATTTGAGCGACTGCCACAATAGTCATGATAGGGCATAAAATCCTCGCTCAGATGCTCAATACACTCCGATAATTATCATGCTGGATTTGCTGCTAACAATTGAGTGTTTGACTTGACTTTTTTCAAGCTAGAGTTAACCCCCCCGATCGCCATTTTGGTAAGGGGAAATCGAGGGGGTTAACTATTATTTGTCAAGTATCGGAGGATATCAAGCAGGGTTCGCTTCGGCTCGTCTTTGTAACAGGCGGGCAATTTCAGCTTTTTCTACAAGTCCTACGAGAACGCCGTTTTCGCGAATGACGGGGAGTTCTTGTACTTTGAGTTGTTCTAGGAGGGTGACGACTTCGAGGAGGGATAATTCCGGTTTGACGGTGGTGGAAAATTCGATCGGCTTCAGGAGTTCTTTGACGAAAACTTGGGGCCAAGTTCCGGTAGGAATGGTTTTGAGGTCGTCTAGGTCGATCGCACCTACCAATTGTCCGGCATCATCTGTTGCCAGGAATCTGCGCCAGGTTTGAGTGCTACCGATCACGTAGTTGTTGGCAAATTCTCTGAGGGACAAGTCTTGCGAGACGATCGGACTTTCGGGGGTAACAGCATCTGCGGCTGTCAGGCCTGCCAGTTGATTTTGGACTGTGGCATATTGGGCAGATTGACCGGCATTTTGTAGTAAGAACCAACCGATTACTAGATTCCAAATATTGCCGAATACGCCTGTAGCAATGGCAATCCAACCAATTATTTGACCTACGCGGCTAGCAAAAATTACACCTTTGTAAGGGTTGCCAGTAATTTTCCAGACAATTGCTTTGAGGATGTTGCCGCCGTCAAGGGGCAAACCGGGAATTAAGTTAAATAAGGCTAAAACTAAGTTAATGGAAGCTAAAAGTCCGACGATGGCGGCTGCGGGGCCTGTGAGACCAGCACCGATGCCGATCGCTGTTAACAAACCGGATAAAAATAAGCTGACCAACGGGCCTGCAATGGCTACCCAAAATGCTTCTGCGGGGGTTTTAGATTCTCTTTCTAAATTAGCCAGTCCGCCAAACAGAAATAGCGAAATCGATTTCACGCCAATTCCCTGTTTAATGGCTACCCAACTGTGTCCTAATTCGTGGGCTAAGACGGAAGCAAATAACAGTAACGCTGTGAATAATCCCAGCATCCAGGGCGCTACGGGGCCCAATGTGGGAAACAGGGCAGCTAGTGCACCGCCGTACTGCCAGGTTACTAAACCCAGAACTAAAAACCAAGATGCGTTGACAAAGAAGGGAATCCCAAACAGGCTGCCGACGCGAAATGTACCGTTCATAATCGCTACCTCTGACTTTACGAATGAGAGGTTTTTCTCTCTGTCTCCTTATCGTAACGAAACGTAACGGCGATGTTAATGCTTCCATTAGGGTGTTATCCGTCTGTGGAGGTTCGGTTTGCGGAATAATCAACGCCGACTGCGGTTTGGCCCGCTAGGGGTTAAAAATCCTTATCTCAAAACGGAAGTTTTCGCTATGAGGCTTGAGGAGGATATTTGTTTTAGTTTTCTGTTTTAGTTTGCAATCTCTTTTAACTCACGCCCAGAGCACCTCTGTCATGAACAGGCAAGATGTCTGTTACACAACAGATGAATTTTCTTTCTTGTGGGGAGTAGGAGTTGGGCATTCTGCCCGTCACGAACAGGCAAGATGCCTGTTCCACAAAAATTAAATTTTATTGTGGGGTGGGCACGCGAGCCCGCCAATAAAAGCCTGATTGAGAATGTTGCAACCTATGAGTTTCAAGCAGATTTAGCTATAATGACTTACCCTAAGAATAGTTTAGGTGCTAATAATTATGCCAGAATCTTTTTTGCTCGGTCGGCTGCTGCTGCAATTCAACAGCGAAGCGGCGGATATTATTACAGACTTATCCGCTGTTGCTTTAACTCCCGATGGCAATTTGTGGCTGGGTTCAGATGAAACGACTTCGATCGAGCGTTTGTCGCTTGTGGCGCCTCATATTTTTGGAGAACATCAAAGATTTGCGATCGCGGATTTTATCGATCTACCTGGAAAATCCGAAATCGATATAGAAGGAATGGATTTCAGCGGCGATTATCTGTGGCTGATGGGTTCTCACAGCACAAAACGCAAAAAAACTAAAGGCAAAGACGCAGACAAAGACATTGAAAGATTAGCACAAATCGAGACTGAGGTCAACCGCTATTTGCTAGCGCGCATTCCTATGAAAGACGGGATTTTGTGCGAGTCAATTTCCCCTTCAAACAATCCCGAAACCCAACTGAAAGCGGGATGTCTTCAGCGGACAGAAACAGGCAATTTGCTGACAGATGCGCTCAAAGATGACAGCCACATCGGTTTGTATTTATCTGTGCCGATTCCGAGTAAAGAAAATGGCTTTGATATTGAAGGGTTGGCGGTGCGCGGAAATCGCATTTTGCTCGGTTTGCGGGGGCCGGTGCTGCGGGGTTGGGCGATAATTTTAGAGATAGAAGTTGAAGAGGCTCAAGCGGGAGTTTTAAGGCTTAAGGAAATTGGGGAAGGAGGGAAATTGTACAACAAACATTTTGTTGATTTGAACGGTTTGGGCGTGCGAGAATTGTGCTGGAACGGGGAAGATTTGATTGTTTTAGCCGGGCCGACGATGACGCTATCTGGGGCGACGAGGGTTTTTCGGTTAAAGGGGATTTTAGGGCGATCGGGCGACAGTATTACTGGGCAAGATGGGGGAGATTTGGAGGTATTGTTTGACTTGCCTTTTAAAGTGGGTACGGACAATGCTGAAGGGTTGAGCCTGTTTCCGTATTTGGGGGAGCAGAATTCGCTGTTAGTGGTTTACGATTCGCCGGATGCGGGGAGAATGGTTGAGGAAAGTGCTATTCTTGCTGATGTTTTTAAATTAGGTTCGTAGTAGTATGGTGCGTGATAACGGGAGATATTTGGGATAATTAATCAGCCATTAAGTGACGCACCATGCGATTAGGAAGATGCGTCAGGTGTAATTGTTTCGAGAATTAATTAGACATTAACTGACGCACCCTAGAAATTAAGTTAATTGTCGATCGCATCCCTCCGCCGCTGGCTGTAGCGTTTCAATTCATCAATTAAGTGAGTATCGTTAGAAGCTGTTCTCGCGCCCGCTTCCGCCGCCCAGCGCTTCAAATCTTCAATTTGCGATCGCGCGATCGCAGCTAAAGGTACTGTATCCTCGATCGACCTCAAAATATCCTCCGTCATCAAATCCCGGCGCTGTCCGTTTACAAAAGTTCCAAAGGCCCGATACAATCCATCTATTACCACTTGCTCAATTTCTGCACCGCTAAAATTCTCAGCGCGTTTCGCCAAAACTCCCAAATCAAACTCGCGCAATCTAGTCGGCCGCAAACGCTGCAAATGCACTTTAAAAATATCTTGCCGTTCCAATTCAGAGGGCAAATTTAAAAAGAAAATTTCATCAAACCTGCCTTTTCTCAGCAACTCTGCCGGCAAAATCCGTACGTTATTTGCAGTTGCAACAATAAACACCGGACTTGTTTTTTCCTGCATCCAAGTAATCAAACTGCCGAATACCCGGCGCGAAGTTCCTGAATCGCCGTCGCTACCGCTGATAATGTTGCCGAAGGCTTTATCTATTTCATCGATCCACAAAACGCAAGGTGCGATCGCCTCTGCTAATTGTATCATTTGCCTGACGCGGCTTTCGCTTTCCCCGACCACGCCGCCAAACAATCTCCCAGTATCCAAGCGCAACAGTGGCAAACGCCATTCGCAAGCAATAGTTTTCGCAGATAAAGATTTACCTGTGCCTTGAATTCCTACTAACAAAACGCCTTTCGGATTGGGTATACCGTAGCGACGCGCTTCGTCAGTAAAAGCATCTTGCCGCATTTTTACCCACTGTTTCAAATTCTCCAAGCCGCCCACACTTTTTAGGGATTCTCTGGAGTTAAAAAACTCCAAAATTCCCGTTTGGCGAATTGCTTGCTGTTTTTCCTCCAAAACTCCGTCAATATCTGACTCGTTAATTTGCTGTTTTGCAGCCAAAGCTTTAGCTAAAACCCGCCCGATTCTAGCGCGGCTCAAACCCTGACAAGCTTTAACCAACTGTTCCCTTGCTAAACCGCTAACTTGCAACTGTTGCGGCTTTTCCACAACGTGGGAAATTAAACTGTCGATTTCTTGGACGTTGGGCAAAGGAAAATCAATTACTGTTACTTCTTCTTTCAATTCTTCAGGTAATTCCAGCGTGTGAGAAGTAAGAACTATAGTTTTTTTGCTGCGCTTCAATTCTCGCGTTAAATTCCGCAATTCTCGCACTACCGCCGCGCTTTTTTCGCTGTATGGATATTTCAAAATTGGGTGCAAATCCCGCAGTACAAATATGGTATATTCTTCAACAGCAGTTTTGCTGACGCGATCGAGCGCCGCCATTACCGAACCTTTCCCTGAACCGTTATCCTCCCAGCCACGCACAAGATCCCAGAACAACACCCGGCGCGCGGGAGTTACTTGCAGCGCTACTTGGTCAATTACAGCCTCGACCGGTTCCTCCTCCGCGCTGACAATGTACAGCAGCGAATAGCGGGCGCGAATCATCAAATCTAGTCGCTTTACCAGTGCCTCGAAATGGTTATTTTTACTGCCATTGACGACATCTAATTCTTTGGGGTCTGGGTAATTTTCTGTCATTTTAGTGGATATTTTAGAGTAAAATTAAACTTTATTAAATATTTTTTTGGCAGTACGGACTTTAGTCTTTAAAAAAATTTAACCTAACTAAAGGTTTTCACTAAGGACTTGAGTCCTTAACAACTATTTAACCACACTAAAGTCCGTACTGCAAACGTTAAAATTATAACAGAATAGTAGGCAATTGACTACTTAGCAACTTTTCGAGCTTGTTTCACCATATCAATGAGAGTGTGATGAGCATCTTCGGCGTCTTTTAAAGTGCGATCGAAATTTACTCTAACAGGCACTGTTTCGTCGTTGACTTTAGCGGTTAAATCCATGCCATTGGCATCAATAGCGAGCATTTGAGCTTCCGTTGCCTGCGGTTGGTCGCCAAATGCTTGAGCGTACAGCACGACAGCACTAGCATGGTCTTCGTTCATGTGAGTGCAGATGCGATCGCTAATCTCAGTGGAAAACTGTTCTGACATAGGGAGATTCCTCAGATGCAATATCGATCGATTGTACTGCGATCGGAGTTGACCAGACACTTCGCAATTTGCTAAGATAACATTAAAACGATTCTAGCGGGAGTCTCATCGATGCGTAAATTTGTTTGTTATCCAGGAAACGTATGCACGTTATCTCTCAATCAGCGCTTAGGAAATTTTGGGAAAAGCATCCTGATGCCGAAACAAGCCTGCGCTATTGGTACAAAATTGCGACAATAGCTGAGTGGTCAAATCTAGCTGAAGTGAAATCAGTTTTTTCCTCCGCCGATCGAGTTGGCAACTTTACTGTGTTTAACATCAGAGGTAATAATTACAGACTGATTACTTTCATAGATTATGAATTTAAGCCTAAAAAATTTTTTATTAGAGCTGTACTTACACATGAAGAATACGACGAAGATAAATGGAAAAAAGACCCGTGGTATGAATAGACATCTCGAATAATTGTCGGGAGTAGGGGTTAGGCATCCTGCCTTCCCTTTACAGGCTTTTCTGGAGATGTCTAACGATCGTGTTCTACTTTCTTAATCTTGCATACTCACATGAAAAATTCTAGCGCTTATATCGAACTACTCAAAACATTTCCTCCCCGACCCATAACTGCTGAGGAGGAATTAATTGCAACTCAAAAAGCGATCGATTCTTTGTTGGACAAAGGCGACCTGACTCCAGACGAACGCGACTACCTCCATGTACTAGGAACTATGGTTTATGAGTACGAGCGAACTTTAGAACCCATACCTGACATTTACGGAGTAGAACTCTTAAAGGCTTTAATCGAAGATTTTGAACTCAGACAAAAAGACCTCGTTCCTATTTTTAAAACCGAGTCTATTGTCTCAGATATCCTCCGTGAAAAGCGCCAACTTACAACAGAACACATACAAAAACTTGCAGAGTTTTTCGGCGTATCGCCCGCTGTTTTCTTTCCGTTGCATCGAGTTAAAACAACTGCTTAAAATTAAATGGAGCGTTTTGGGCGGCCTGGTTTTAATAAAACTTTGGGTAATGCTATGAAAAATTTATGTTGCATAGCTTTTCATAATTAATATTATTACCTCCACCCTTGCCACGGGTTAACTTCAAGCACCCCAGAGGGTTTGAACACTACCTGAAACTGACTAAAAAGCTTTGGTTTACGAGCAGCTTTACGACAGGAAGGAAGAGAAGTTTCTGGGAGAAAATCCACCGCTTCGTGGTTAAGTGGCTGATAATCTATAATTGCCCCTTCTTCATTCACGGTAACGCGATAAACTAATGAAGTGTTGAAGCTGGGAGTCGAGCGCCAATTGTTGTCAATGTGGTCGTAAAGTTTCCGGTTCAACTGTGCAATTTCACCGGGGGAGATAATTTCCGAAGGTGCTGCCTCTACCTCTGGCGCAGGAGAGTTAACCTGAGTTGCAATCGGGATAGGTACAGGCCAAAGCTTAATAGTTTCATCTGCGCTGCCGCTGGCTAAAACAGGATTTTGAGAGCTAAAAGCGACAGACCAAACAGCCTTAGAATGATCCGCAAAATTTGTCAGAATTTCACCTGTTTTCAAGTTCCACAGCTTAATAGTTTTGTCGTAGCTGCCACTAGCTAAAGCCTGTCCATCCGGGCTAAAAGCAACTGAGAGCACCGGGCCGGAATGTCCTGTTAATGTGTGGAGAACTTTGCCATTTATAAACTGCCACAGCTTAACAGTTTTATCCGCACTGCCACTGGCTAAAGTTTTCCCGTCTGGACTGAAAGCAACAGATTTCACCGGCCCGTAATGCCCAGTCAGCGTGTAATTGCCGCCATCATCAAGCCACCAAATCTTGATAGTTCCATTCTCGCTGCCGCTTGCTAAAATTTTACTGTCTGGGCTAAAAGCGACAGATTGAATCCAGTCTGTATCTGGAAGTGTGCGGAGTAGTTTGCCATCGGGAAACTTCCACAATTTTACAGTTTTGTCGGTACTTCCAGAAGCGAGTAACTTTCCATCAGGACTGATACTTATTGCCTTGACATCATCCGCATGACCTTTCAAGGTATTGATTAGTATGCCAGTTTTGAGATTCCACAATTTAATTCGGTTATCCCAACTCCCGCTAGCCAGAAGATTGCCATCAGGACTAATGGCGAGGGCTTCAATTGCATCGGTATGTGCTTTTATGGTGTAAAGTAATTTGCCGGTTTGCAAGTTCCAGATTTTGATAATGCCGCCATAACAGCCACTGGCTAAAGTTTTGCCGTCTGGACTGAGTGCGATCGCATAAATCCACCCTGAATTATCTTTAAAACTGCTATAATATTTAGTGAACAACCCCGATTTAAACTGCGATACAGTTGTTTCCAATTCCGCAAAATACCTATAGAAGCCGATGCCCGCCGCCGTTACAACTGCTGTTAATGTCAAGGCTAAAGTTTTCCATTTAACTGCTTTTGATATCATCAACATGACCTCCCAAACTAAGTTTATGTAAAATAAACTTCCCGCTTCCAATTTCACAAAATTATTACTGAGGTTTTGGCTGAATTCTTAGTTGGATAAATTCTATCCAACACTTTTATTTAGCACTGTTACTTTGTCGGCGGTTGGGTGATGTTTTTGTGGTCTAGATTGGCGCT
This sequence comes from Microcoleus sp. Pol8_D6, assembly GCF_036700965.1. Lineage (NCBI taxonomy): Bacteria > Bacillati > Cyanobacteriota > Cyanophyceae > Oscillatoriales > Microcoleaceae > Microcoleus > Microcoleus sp. Pol8_D6. The sequence continues at coordinate 53,643 of NZ_JAUBPW010000047.1, forward strand.
GAATCCAGGTGCGACAGAGGAATAAAACTATTATGGCGGTTATAGCTGCAATTCCAACAGGCGTTAAATATGTCCAGTGACCGGCCATTTTATCCCAGATGTGCCAGGTTACTAAAAACATAGCAAGGTAAGTGAGACTCTGCAATTTTTTCCAATTTTTCTTGAGCCTTTTCACACTCCAATCATTAGACGTGATAGCCAAAAGAGTAAAAATAATGAATGTTGCTACTCCCTGGAAGTAAACAAAATAAGTTTTGATATCTTTGATATCAAAGTTTCTTTGTTTGAAAAATATGAATCCGTGAGCTACAGCTAAAAAGAAAGAGAGGAGACCAATGAAACGGCGATATTTCAGCAGCCATTTGGGAAAGATATTTTTTCTTGTAAGAGGGAAAACAATTATCAAATTTGTGGGAAGCAGTGTGAGAATATAGGCTGTTAAGGCAGCGAATCCCAGGAGACTCGCCTGAGAAAATGTATCTAAATTTATCGTTGAAAATTGCATAACTTACCCTCACTGCTAAGTAAGCTGTCAAACATCTAAACTGCATTAACTAAGTTGCCTTTATTTTTTATCTTTCGGTTCCATTTCATAATTAG